>JAGMES010000001.1 GCA_023128035.1 Halanaerobiales bacterium
AGTACTTTATATGGTATGCAAGTGCAACTAAAATACTTTTTGTGGTCGAATCATCTTAAGCGAAATGTCCCCACTAATGGTAAATGGTCGGAAGACAATGTAGAAATTGGTTTTATTTCTTCGACAAGTTCCCACTCCGCTGAAGTTAAGATATAATCTATTTTTAAATCAGGATTGTTAGCAGGAAAAGTAGGCTTATATGAATTTACCTTTAACCCAGTACTTTGCAAAAATTTACGCATAACTAATGCTGTGGGATCAGAATTAAAATCCCCAATAAGAATCAAAGGCATTTCTATTTCATTTATTTTGTCTTGAAGAAAATCTAACTGTTTTTGGCGTTCCACTGGATTTAAACCCAAATGAGTTATAATAATCTTTACCTCCAGGCCATCAATATATGTGGTAAATCCGATCAATCCTCTCTGTTCTCGTTTTAAAAATCTAGGAAGTTTTTCTCCACTTGGGTTAACTATAGGAAAACTTGCCAGAACCCCATTTCCATATTGACCCAATCCAAAATGTATTGTGGCTGAAAAAAAATAATTCATCTTAACTTCCTCTCCCAATACCTGTATCTGATCTGTCATCTTCGAACGAAGTAGCCAACGATCTACTTCATTCAATCCTACTATATCTACCTCTTCATCAATAATTAGTTGAGCAATTCGATCTAAATCTAACTTTTCATCAGAGCCCATTCCATAGTGAATATTAAAAGTCATTACTCGCAATTCATTTACTTCTTTTCTTGCATAATCCACTAACCAAGCAGCACTCGCATCAACAGTTGTCACTTCATTTCTCTGAAAAACTATTAAAAAAATATATGTAAATAAAATTACAATTATCAAAAGTAAAAAGAGCCAAATATATCTCAAGACTACCCCCTCTTTCTTAATTCGTTTATAATAAATTTTCTGTGTTTTTTTTCAAAAACCTTTATGCAATTTATACCACTCAATATCAGAATAATTTTTGTTTTATTATAAATCTTTATTTTATTTTTGCAGGATTTTTATTGCCTAATACCGAATAAAGAAAAAGAAGATTAATTCCTACGTTTTCTATAGGATTTATCGGAATTAATTTATTGGGAAACTCTGCCTTCTCTTAAACCCCTACTTCTTATAACCTATCCCAGCAGAGTTTCCCAATTTTAAAAACAAAACCTTCACAAAACCTTTCAATCTACGTATGCATGAAAAAAAGGATGGAAGAAGTTTATTCTTCGCCATCCTTTTTTCTATATATGCCATTAAACGCAGCCTTGCACCGAACTGCAAAAGTTGTGTACTATCTAATCTAATACACAAAAAAGAATGCCAAAGCTATTATCACATATGCTGCTATAAGTTGAATACCTTCAAACCAATATCCCTCTCCCTGTAAATAAATTGTGTTAACAGTCAATACACCAAAACCAATCGCACTCAACTCCAAAGGACTAAAGAGTACATTCATTGGATTTCCTACTAAATGACTAAAAAAAATCATCAATGGCACTATAAAAAGGGCTACTTGAATACTAGATCCCATTACCATATTCAAACTAAGATCAATTTTGCCTTTCCTCGCCATTAAAACTGCAGTTGTATTTTCTGCTACATTTGAGATTAGTGGAATAATAATCACTCCTACAAAAATTCCGGAAATTCCTAAGTCTGCTTCAACCTGATCAATGGCACCCACCAATTGATTCGCCTCAAAACTAATCAAAACCGTAGTAACAAGCAAAGTCAATACTGATCTAAGCAAACCCCACTCTTTAGGTTCTTTTTTTTGCTTATCTGCGCACAATTTTCGATGAGTTACCTGAGTGAAATATAAACTTAGAAAATATGTAATTAGCAACACCGTTGCCACGCTAAGACTAAACCTGCCCAAAACTACTGTTTTAAGGCTAGGAGAAGCATAGTAAAAGATAGCAGGAATAATCATTCCTACTATTGCTAACATCAACATAGTCGCATTTGTGACAGCCATCACTCGATTAAATTTTTGTTTTTGAAATTTCAGTCCTCCAAAAAATAAGCTCAACCCTAGAATCAATAACAGATTTGTAATAATTGATCCCGCAATAGCTGCTTTTACTACCCGCAATAAACCTTTTAAAATTGCAAGAATTGATATAATAAGTTCTGTGGCATTTCCAAAAGTTACATTTACCAAACCACCCAAACTAGGCCCTAAATATTTAGCTAATTCTTCTGTACTTTTTGCGATCAAAGTAGCTAAAGGAATAATAGCTAAACTTGCTATAACAAAAGTCCAATCCGATGCTCCGTCAATAAATTTGAGACCTATACTTATCGGTACAAAAAGGTATAAAATCTTAAGCCATTTCTTCATCCATATCTTCACCTCATAGAAAAGTATGTCCAAAGTAGGGCGATTATATAGAAAAATAAATTATAAAGTGAACTCGTCCAGCTAAAGCTGAACATTGGGGCTTCAGTGGGGGTCTTATTTCAAAAGATAAAAAAGACTGTTGACCTTCGTCAACAGCCTAGTAAAATCACATATTACTGTAAACTGATACAGTGGTCAATAATTTTACGCAATATATTTAAATAATCCTTAGCTAACTTTTGAATCGTCTTTTTACGATACTTATTTTTACTATAAGCAAACCATATTTTAAATTTTCCACTATTAATAGAACAACCTACACCTAAATTTCCTATAAGTGAACTCTCTGGATGGGTAATTTCACCAGCGTATTCAGTAGCTCCTTTGAAAAATTCATTATTTAAACTATTATCTACTTGACCGATATAATTAAAAATTACTGTATCTTTAAATTTCATTTCGGGTAGGTCCGTCTTACTAATCTCCTTCAAGATACCATAACCTACACCTTTATTTGGTGTTTGACGTAACCGTGACTTAACATACAAAATCTCTTCTCTTAAATCAACACAATTACGGAAATCAAATTTAACTGGATAAATTGCAGTAAACCACCCTATTGTTCTGAAGATATCTATATCTGTATTCAAACCCTGTCTACCATTGTTTTCTAATTCAAATACTACTTCTTTTTCATTAGCAAAATTACTTAAGGCTAATGCCATTGCAGTTATTAATAATTGACTTGTTTCAGTTTTATAAGTTCGATTGGCTATAGTAAGTAATTTTTCAGTTTCATCTTCATTTAAACCTACTATAACCCTCTCACAACTGTTATAGTAATAAGGACCTTTATCAAAATCTTGAGGCATTGAAAAATCTGTTGTTAAAACCTCTTCCCAATATGCTTTTTCCGTTAATAGTTCATTGCTTTGGGCATACTTGTTTACCTCAGACGTCCAGGTCTTAAATGAAGCAGTCTTCATTGAAGTCTTAATTTCTCCAGTTTCTGTAAGCTGAGTGAGAAAATTGGTCAAATCTTCGAGCAAAATTATTCCTGAAGCAGGATCCAGAACATGATGATGAACAACTAATAATAGTCGTTTTCCACGTTTACCTAAATCAAAAATACAGGCTTTAAAGTATACATCATGTTCCAAATTAATACTACTCATAATTTCTGTCCCATATTCAGCTATCTGTTTATTTTGTTTTATAGCTAAAAAATTAGATAAATCATAAACCGGAATTTCAAAATCCTGCTCTAAATAACTATTGTTTTCAAAAAACACTTCCTTCTTTGGATCATAATTTAATCTTAAGGCATCATGATGTTCCAAAAGCTTTGCCAACGCTTTTTTCAACATGTCAATATTAATATCCTGTTTTAATTCTAAAAAGAATGGGCAAGAATGATGATGTTGCTTATCATAAGTATCAAGGTCAAATGTCCTCAATTGAATAGCTGAGGGAAGTACTTCGCCACTTATTAACCCCTGCTCTTCTTTTAACTGATCATCTCTTTTTTCTACCTTTGGAGCAAGTTGTGCTATTGTCGGATACATTATAATATCTTGTACCTTACAATAATATCCACGCTGAGATATCTTAGCAGCCACCTGCATTGCTTTGATTGAATCTCCTCCTATTTCAAAAAAGTTATGAGCAACTCCGATCTTTTTAATACTTAAAACTTCTGAGAATATTTTAACTAGTTTTTCCTCAATTTCATTCGATGGTGGAATGTACTCAATCTTTTCTTGAAGTTTACCTTCTGGTCTAGGTAAAGCTTTTCGATCTATTTTACCACTAGTTGTTATAGGCATCTCATCCAAACTAATTAAATATGTTGGAATCATATAATTTGGTAGTTTATTAGATAAGTACTGGCGTAAATCATTATCAGCTAATGTCTCTTTAGATGTATAGTAGGCACATAGGTAACTTTCTAAAGCAAAGTCTTTATAATCAACAACGAGAGCTTCTATAATCCGCTCATGTTTTTTCAACCAACTCTCAATCTCGCCTATCTCTATTCTATAACCTCTTATTTTGACTTGATGATCTATTCTTCCCAAAAACTCTATATTACCATCTAGCAACCATCTAGCCAGGTCTCCTGTTCTATACATCTTTTCGTCTTCATTGCCACTAACACTAAATGGATTTAACACAAATTTCTCTTCAGTTAACTTTTGCCTATTTAAATATCCCCTGGCAAGTCCTATGCCTGATATACATAATTCACCAGGTACTCCAATTGGTGCAGGTTGTCCATCTCGATTAAGAATATAAACTTTAGTATTATGTATTGGTTTGCCGATAGGAACAGATACAAATTCTTTCGTATCACAAACGCACTCCCAATCAGTAGCACAAATTGTACCTTCTGTCGGTCCATATGCATTAACATACGAAACTTTATTTTTCCACTTATCAACCAAATCAAAGTTGGTTTTCGACCCTGCTGTGACCACTTTTCGCAAAGAAGTGATCTTTTCAGGATCCAAATTCTTTAAATAAACAGGAGGTAAAGTAGCTACGGTTAAGTCATTTGTATTTAAAAATTCTATAAAATCATCATAACTATTTATAGTATCTTGATCTATCAAATACAATGTAGCTCCAGTTAAGAGTGTCATATAAATTTCCCAGACTGATGCATCAAAAGAACAAGATGCAAATTGTAAAATTCTATCAGTATTTTTAATACCTAAATCCTTTTTAAAATATGTTGCTAAACTAACAATCCCTTTATGTTCTAATAAAACACCTTTAGGCATTCCTGTAGATCCTGATGTATATATCAAATATGCCAAATCATTTGGACTGCTCATATTTTTAAAATTTAAACTATCACCAGTAAAAAGTGTTTCATCTCCGAGTAAAATAATTTCTCCTGCAAAATTAACTTTTTTGCTCATGTTATCTTGAGTTAATAATATATTCACATTACTATCTTTCAACATATATTCAGTTCGTTCTTTAGGGTAATCAAAATCAATAGGTAAATAAGCTCCCCCAGCTTTTAAGACACCCATCATTCCAACAATCATTTCTAATGATCGTTCTACCATAATTCCAACAATTTGATCTTTTGCAATACCTTTTGAACGCAATAGATTTGCTAATTGATTTGATTTTTTATTTAATTCTTCATATGTCATATGATCATTATTGCAAACAAGAGCGATTTTTTCAGGTGTTTTTTCTACCTCTTCTTCAAAGAGTTGATGAATTGTTTTTTGACTACATTTTATTTCTGCAGAATTAAATTCATCTAAAATCATATTCCTCTCTTCATTAGAAAGAAGATCGATATTTGAAATAAGTATATCTGAATTTTGAGAGAACGCATTAAGAATATTTATATAATGTTTTGCTAGTCTTTCTATAGTTTGAGGTTTAAATAGTTTTGACCTGTATTCAAAAGTAAACTGCATTCCATCTTTAAGTTCAATAGCCATTAAAGTAAGATCAAATTTTGAAATATTTAATTCAAAGTTAACAGTACTACTTTTCTCCATTTTTTCATCACTAATATTTTGTAAAATAAATAGCACATCAAAGAGAGGATTTCTACTCATATCTCGCTCAAGATGCAATTTTTCAACCAACATCTCAAACTGATAATCTTGATTCTCATATGCTCTCAAAGTGTCATCCTTAACTTCATTTAGAAGTTGAGCAAATGTCTTTTCAGAAGACGCAATACCTCTAAGGACCAAAGTATTAACAAACATACCTATAATATTTTCTAAATCCGAGCGATGTCTCCCTGCATTAGGTGTACCTATGATAATATCTTCCTGACCAGAATACTTTGCTAATAAAATATAATAAGCGGCCAATAAAGTCATATTAAGTGTTACGCCTTTAGTTAGAGATAACTCATTTAGACTAAATGTAAGCTCTTTATCAATATCAAAAGTAAAATGAGTACCTTCAAAATCCTGTACTGATGGACGTGGATAATCTGTTGGTAGATTAAGTACAGGTAATTCACCTGAGAACTTATCTAACCAGTAATCTTCCTGTATTTTCATCTGTTCAGACTTTAAAAATTCATTTTGCCAAACAGCAAAATCTTTATATTGAATCTTTAATTCAGGTAACACTGCCCCATTATATAAATTCATAAATTCATTCGTTAAAATTTCCATTGAAAAACCGTCTGAGATAATATGATGCATATCCAAAATAAATATATCTTTTGCATCACATTCAATAAATCCTGCGCGTAGTAATGGAGCTTTACTTAAATCAAATGGTTGAATAAAATCCTTAAAAGTTTCTAAAAGATTCTCTTCACTTGCCTGTAAATACGTTATATCTAAATCTATTTCTTCTTGATGAATAATTTGAGCGATCTGATCATCAATCATTTTAAAAGATGTTCTTAAAACTTCATGTCTTTGAATCAATTTTCTTAAAGTTAATTTCACCCTTTCTTTATCTAGATGATCATCTAATGTTAATACGTATGGCATATTATAAGTTATATTATCTGTGTCTAATTGATTTAAAACATAAATTCTTTTCTGAGCAGATGATACAGGATAATAATCTCTTGGTTCAATAACCTCTATAGAAGAATAGGATGCTTCATCTGCCTGGTCAATATAAATTGCAAGTTCCTTAACTGTAGGATTTTCAAATATTATTCTTACTGGAATCTCTACATTAAATTCCTTAATAATTTTGGAGGATATAAGCATTGCTTTAAAAGATTGACCTCCCAGAATAAAAAAATTGTCATTAATACCTACTCTCTCTACTCCCAATACCTCTGTCCAAATTTTCGTAATCTTTTCTTCAGTCTTAGTACTTGGAGCGACATATTCTATTCCTGTACTAAAGTTGCCATCTACTTTAAGTAACGCGTTCCTATCAACCTTACCATTTGTAGTCAACGGTATTTTATCCAATTGAATAAAGAATGAAGGAATCATATAATCGGGTAGTTCTTTCTCAAGATAAGTTCTAATCTCTGCTACAGATAAACTGTTAACTTCACCTACCAGCACCAAATACGCACAGAGATATTTATCCCCATTTGGTTCTATTCTGTCGATAACAACAGCCTCTGCAATTTTATCATGATTCAATAATTGATTTTCAATTTCACCTAACTCAATTCTAAACCCTCGAATCTTTACTTGATTATCTATTCTACCTAAAAATTCAACGTTTCCGTCAGGAAGCCATCTAGCCTTATCTCCAGTTCTATAAATTTTATCTCTTAAAACATTGGAATTTTTCAAAAACATATTCGGAATAAACTTTTCTGCTGTTAATTCAGGACGATTAAGATAACCTCTTGTTACACCATCTCCCGCAACACATAATTCTCCTGCAACTCCAACTGGCACGAGTTGCTGATTTCTGTCTAAAATATATACTTTATAATTTGCTATTGGTTTACCGATTGGAACATTTACCATCTCAGAATCTTTACATTTATTATATGTTACACAGACTGTAGTTTCAGTAGGACCATAAGTATTATAAACTTTTGCATGTTTTTGTAGATTGAAGATATATTCAGCTTTCAAAACATCTCCACCACTTATATACGTATGTATTGACTCTATTGGATGCATTTTGTTAAGCTCATTTAACAAAAGTGGTGAACAACTTATGATTGTTGCCTTATTTTTTTCTAAAACATCAATCAATATATTAATATCTCTAATCTGGTCTCTTTTCGAAATAACTAATTTTCCACCTTCAGTAAGAATCGGGAATATTTCTTCGATAGATGCATCAAAAGCGTAAGAAGCCTGTTGTAAAACAACATCTGTATGGTCAGGATTAAACTCTTTTTTAAATGCATTTATATATGCTAAAACGTTTCTATGTTCTACCATAACACCCTTTGGTTTACCAGTCGACCCAGATGTATAAATTATATAGATCAGATCTTGTTTTTTATTGACAATTTCAAGATTACCCCGTTCCCCCTGATAGTTATTTTCATCATCTAAATCAATAATTTCACCGTCAAAAGATATATAAGAATACAACTTATTTTGCGTAATCAATATATCTACTTCACTATCTTTTAATATGAAATCAATTCGTTCTTGAGGATAATCAGGATCAATCGGAAGATAAGCACCACCAGCTTTGATTATCCCCAAAATTCCAATAAACATTTCAAAAGAAGGTTCGACCATTAGCCCCACTATCTGATCAGATTTTACACCTTTATTTCTTAACACTCTTGCTAATTGATTTGCTTTTTCATTTAATTCTAAATAAGTCATCTGTTTATCTTCAAAAATTAAAGCAACTCGATCAGGATTTTTATAAACTTGCTCTTCAAATAATTGATAAACTAGTTTATCTTTAGAATAATCTTCGGTAGTCTGATTGAATTCATTTAATAACTTTTGCCTCTCTTCAGCAGAAATAATATCTAAATATTTTATTTTCTTATCAGGATCTACCAAACAGACTTGTAAAATTGTTTCCAGTTGCTTAGCTATTTGCCTAATGGTCTCATCTCTAAAGAGATTTTCACCATATTCTAAACGACACTCTAATCCATCTGAGTTTTTTACAAAAGCAAAAGATAAGTCATGCCTTTTGTTTGCCATATAACTGGTATCATGTATATTTTCTAAAGAAACTACTACATCAGAAAAAGGAAATCTTTCTTCAGAAAAAAGTATGTTTAACTCTTCAGCGACTTTCTGTATAGGGTAATTCTGATTTTGATCTGCCTCAACAACAGTCTGTTTAATTTTCAAAAGCAATTCTTTAAAAGTCATATCAGAATTTATTAAAGTCCTAAGCGCTAAAATACTGTTTATATATTTTTTACTATTTTTCTGTTTAGGTATAGGAGAAATTACAACTACATCCTCACTAGAAGTATATAGATATAAAAGATATTTAACACCAACTAACAAAATCATATATGCTGCATGTTCAGAGTTTCGAGCCAACTTAGTGATTTTAGCAGAAACATCAGAAGAAAAACTATATTGTAAAGTCTTATATGTGCGTACTATACTTTTTAAACGCTGATAATCTAATGGTAACTCAAATCTAGTTGTTCCAGACAACTTATTCAGCCAATATTTTTTTTCTTTTTCAAACTTACCACTTGCTAAAGAAATATTTTGCAAAGTTTCTTTACTCATTATTTTTTCTCCTTTCTTTTATCAAAAGTCAAAGCCGACCTCGGTAAACTGTCCTGTTTCAAGTATCTCTAATTCTTCTACCAGTTTAATATCGTGTATTTTTATTTCTGGTTCATCAACCACAATCTCAAGAATTTTCAGCAAATCTTTAGCAAATTGGTCTATAGTTTCTTTTTTAAATAATGATGTTCTATATTCAATTTCAAATTCTATCTTACCACCTAATTCAACACCATCCAAAGATAAATCAAAAATTGCTGTAGACTGTTCATGCTCATACATTTTTAATGTTAAACCATCAAGTTCAATATCAGCAAATTCACCTTCACGCCTCTGATTATTTAAATTAAAGACCACATCAAATAGTGGGTTTCTACCAGGATCATGCACTAATTTTAAGTTATCTACTAACATTTCTAGAGGATAATCCTGATTTTCATATGCTTTAAGTGTATTCTCTTTAAGATCAGCTAAAAATTCACTAAAAGTTTTAGCTTTTATAGGATAGTTTCTTAAAGGCATAGTATTAACAAACATTCCAATTATGTTTTCTAAATCCGAATGATGTCTTCCAGTCATTGTTACACCAACAATTACATCTTCTTGATTTGCATATTTCCCTAATAAAACATTATACGCTGCTAAAATTAACATAAACATTGTTATCCCTTGTGCTTTTATTAATTCATTTAGCTTACCAGTTAACTCTGGATCAACAGTAAACCTAATGCTATTTCCTTTGAAATCTAAAATTTTTGGTCTTGGATGATCTGTAGGCATGCTTAACTTTGGAATTTCCCCTGAAAATGTTTCTAACCAATATTCTTTTTGAGGCTTAATCTTATCTGAATTTAAAAGTTCATACTGCCAGGTAGCAAAATCACGATATTGTAGTTTAAGTTCAAGTAACTTTTCACCTTTATACAGAGCCAAAAACTCTCTAAACAAAATATTTTGAGATACACCATCAAATATTATGTGGTGTAAATCCATCATTAACAAATATTTGTCATCAACTTTTAATAAATTTACTCTAAATAAAGGAGCTTTACTTAAATCAAATGGTCTGACAAAGTTTTTATTCAAGTTTTCAATCTCTGCTTCTTTTGCTTCAAAATAATTGACAGTAAAATCTACTTCCTGGTTAACTTTTTGAATAATTTTTCCATCAGATAATTCAAAAGAAGTTCTTAAAGATTCATGTCGTTTAATTAATTCCTTGACTGCATATTCTATCCTAATTTGATCTACATTTCCTCCAATGAACCAGAAGGTATTCAAATTATAAGCGATACTTTCCTTATCTAACTGGGTAACTAAGTATAAACGATTTTGAGATGTTGATACAGGATAAAATTCCTGGTCAGGTTGTTTAATAATCAAGTTCTGCTCATCTGATTCTCCTAAAATTAATGTTCTTATCCTTTCAAACATTTCACTAACTGTTAAATTATCAAAGAATAACTTCATTGGAATAGTTACGTTTACAGCTTTTTTCAATTTACCAACAAATTGCATTACATCAATTGAATCTAATTCTAAATCGAGAATTTTATCCGTCAACTCTAATTCATCACCAACATATACATCTCTAAGCATGGAATATAAACTTTCCTCTATTGATTGATCATCAATTATATACGTTGATTCTGCTTTCGATAAATTGTTCTTTCCTTTAATTTTGAAAAATGCGAAAGAAGCGAATAGTTTAGCGACCTTATCCGTCAGTTTATTGACTGAATAATTATCAAGATTATTATTTAAAATGGTAGCAAAAACGCTAATTCCTTCTGCATTTGTTAAATTACTAAGACCAGAAGAATATGAATGATCTTTAATGCCTGCACCCATTCCTACTTCTCCCCAACTACCCCAGTTAATCGCAATATATTTTTTGCCTAGTTGTCTTTGAAGAGCGCAAAATGAATCTAAGAAACTATTAGCAGAAGCATAGATTCCAAATCCAAATCCTCCAACCTGCGAGCTTAACGAAGAACAGGTGATAAAGAAGTCTAAAAACTGATCTCTTAATAAATCTGCTAAAACTAAAGTTCCATATACTTTTGCAGCAAAAACATTTTCTGCATCATTTTTGGTTATAAAAGATATCAATGGTCTTTCACCCGGAAGACCGGCTGTATGAACTACTCCATCTATTTTCCCATAAGAAGCTTTAACTTTAGAAACTATCTCTTTCATCTGTTGATAATCAGAAACATCTCCATACATCGTCTCTACAGTAGTTCCATTCGTTTGTAAATCTTTTATTATACCTAATTTATACTCTTGATCCGCACGACTCTTTTCAGAAAGCGGTGTTCTATTTAACAATATTAAGTTTACCTTTTTAGCTGAAGCTAAATATTTAGATATCTCTAGTCCAATACCACCAGTTCCACCAGTGATTAAATAAACACCACCATCTTTAATCACCAGATTATTTTCTAAGTTAGTTTCTACTGGACTTAAATACTGAATAAATCTTTTATCTTTACGGTAAGCAATCTCAAAAAGCTGATCAGAATCATATCTGATCTCATCTATAATCTGCTGACAAACCTCATCAAGGGTAGAACTATTAAAGTCTAAATCTATACAATAAGAGTTATAATGATCTACTTCCTGATTAATAACTTTATTTAAAATCCAGATCATTCTCTTTTCTGGACATATCAGAGAATCATCTTCTAATACCCGATGAGCATTTGTCGTAATATGATACAAGTTAAGATCTTTATATTTTTTAAGCAAAGCTTGAGTAAGATAAAGAATACTATAATACCCTTCATTTAAACTATTTTCTACAGCATCCCTATGATTTAAATTAAAATGATACATCGGCTTATGACAGGTAGACAAATTGATAATACCATCTATCATTTGATCTGTTTTGTAAATATCCTGAATAAGTTGTTCATAATTATTTAGTTCAACAATATTAATCTGATAGTTTAGGTCATCAATTTTTTGAAACTCTTCTCCTGAAGAGACCTGAATAATTTTTACATCTTCTGATTTCAATTGATCTACTAGAAGTTTACTTAAACCCAATTGATCATTGAAGATAATCCAGATACCATCAAGAGCATTAATCTGGTCTCTTTTTAGTTCCTCTTCTGTCCAGATCAAATTATGTAAAAGATCAGGATCAGTCTCTTCAAAAAGCAAGTTTGTTTCTGAAGTTTGAGATACTAAACCCATACCTTTACTTTCGATAGGCATAAAATAACCCTGAGTATCAAATACATATCCTGGCAAGCTGACACGTTTTACTTGATGATTTTCATATACTTTATTCCATTTTACTGTCATTCCATTTTGCATTAGTTTTGTAATTACTGCAAGTGATGATTCGTTCTGATTTTGAATCATCAAGGTTATCTTTTCTTTGTTATCCAAAACTTTTTTAAATAAATTACCTAGAGTTTGCTCTGGTGAAAATAGAATACATGTATTAACTCCTCTTTGAATAATAGTATCTAAAAAACTATTAAGTTTTTCTTCTGTAATCTCAATTTTTTTAAGAGTATAAGCTTTTAACTGTTTGATAGCATCTTCAAAGGAAATTTGGGCTGATGCCAGATTAGCGACAATACTACCAATACCAAAACCTAATATAATTTTTGGCTTTATCGAATACTCGCCTAATAGTTTGATCCAGGCATATACTAAAAGAGCATACTTAATCTTTGGATCATTTAAATCTCCATCATCATCAATATGTTGAATAAATTGCTCGGTGTATTTTTTGAATTCTAAATCTGATGAAAGCAGTTCTTCTAAATCTTCCATCATAATATCCTCAATATCAGGTATCATCAAAGCTGTTGAAATTGCTTTTTTATCCTTATTTCTGAGTCGATAATACAGATATTCGGTCTCTTCATCCTTAGGATTCTCAGATTCAAAGGAATTTAGCTTGTTTATAAGATTTTCTGTGCTATCAGCAATAGTGACAAACTTATACTTAAGATCTCTTCTACCTAAGTTAAGTGTAAAAGCTATATCATTGATTGCTAAATCTTTATGATCGCTTAAATATGTACTTAATCTTTTAATCATCAACTCTAATGACTTCTCTGTTCTAGCTGATAAAGCCACAATGTTCTTATAATCTGGAGTAGAATTTTCTACAACTGGCGACTCTTCTAAAATTATATGAGAGTTTGTTCCCGTGATCCCTAATGATGTTACTCCAGCTCTACGTATAGTCGAGGTATGCCAATCAGCAAAATTATCATTAACATATACCGGCGAATTTAGAAAATCAATTAATGGATTTGGAGCTTTAAAATTGATAGATGGTAATAATTTTTTATTTTTCAGGGCCAGCACCGTTTTTATAACCCCAGCCAAACCAGCCGCCCCATCTAAGTGCCCAATATTTGTCTTAACAGCACTAAGAGCAACAGAATGCTTAGGATAACCAAGCTTATCTAAAGCCTGGCTAATCCCTGCAACTTCAATCGGATCACCAATCTTAGTACCCGTTCCGTGGGTTTCGATATATGATATTGACAGTGGATCAATCTCTGCATTCTCTATTGCTTGTAAAATTACTTCTTCCTGTCCTTCTTCACTTGGTGAACTCATACCATTAGAACGATTACCATCACTGTTTATCGCACTTCCCTTAATAATCGCATGAATATTGTCACCATCTTTTAAGGCTTTGTGGAGAGGCTTTAAAAGCAAAGCCCCTCCACCTTCTCCACCAACTGTTCCATCTGCATCCTTATCAAAGGTTTTAACCTTTTGAGTCATTGATAATATTGGGGTAGAACCAATAGAACTCTCATCCCCAGGTAATAAACCCAGTTTAACACCACCGACAACTGCCAGCTCAGATTCACCAAACTTCAAACTATGCTTGGCATTGTTCAGTGCCACTAAACCTGAAGAGCAGGCTGTTCCAATGGTAATTGCTGGCCCGGTAAAATTATACGTATAGGCTACACGACCAGCCCCAACAGAATGATTACTATTTTGAAATGCCATTGGAGATAAAGCACTAAAGTTTTTAGTATATTGATTTTCATTTTGGGAAACAAATACCCCTATGTTCTTCCCATCTAAATTTACTGGGTTGTATCCCGCATCCAAAATTGCCTCCTCAACCAACTCTAAAAGCAATCTCTGTTGAGGGTCGATAAATTTACTCTCTTCACGACTTATAGAAAATATTTCCGGTTCAAAATAGCTAATTCGATCTAAATATCCTGATCTTGCATAGTTAACCTCTGGAATATCTCCGAGTATATTCTTAAGCTCTTCAATTCTACTAGCTGGTAGATCTCTAATTGAATCTTTACCGTTTTTTAGGTTGTCCCAAAATTCTTCTAAATCATCTGCTTCAGGAAAGCGTCCAGCCATACCTATAATAGCAATATCATCCTCTTTATATAATCTGTTCTCCTCTGGCTTTTCTCTCATTTTACTCACCTCTCCCTAGATAGTGTCTATTCAAATGTTAGAACCAGTGGTTGTTCTGTATCTAATTCATTGTTATCTTCTTTATTATCCTCATCCAATACCTCAGCCAATTTACTGATAGTATTATATTTAAATAAATCTGTAACTTTCATCTCTACATCAAATTCTCGTTTAATACTATCAGATAAGCCGATTACCTTTAATGAATCCCCACCGATCTCAAAGAACTTGTCGTTTATGCCAATTCTCTCAATACCTAAAACCTGACTCCAAATCTTTGCAACTCTTTTTTGAACTTCAGTCTCTGGAGCTACATACTCAGTTCCAGTATCCATTCTTCCATCAGGTTCTGGTAAAGCTTTACGATCTACTTTTCCATTTGGTGTTAAAGGAATTTCTGATAGTTGAACAAAATATGTTGGGATCATATAAACAGGTAACTTACTTGCCAGATATTCTCTTAGCTCTACTATTGCTAGTTCTTCATCAGTTTCAATATATGCACATAAATATGTGTTACCAGATTGATCTTCTCTAGCTATCACCACAACTTCTTCTATATCTGCATATGTTAATAATTGTTTTTCTATCTCACCTGGTTCAATCCGATATCCCCTGATTTTGACTTGATGATCTATTCTTCCTAAAAACTCTATACTGCCATCTGGAAGCCATCTAGCCATATCTCCAGAACGATAAATTCTCAGATTCTCTTCTCTAAATACGTTTATAAATGGATTGGATATAAATTTTTCATCTGTTAGCTCTGGTCTATTGAGATATCCTTTAGCAAGTCCTACACCTGAGATACATAACTCACCTGGAACACCTATTGCAACCGGTTGTCCCTTTGTATCAAGGATATAAATTTGAGTGTTAAAGATCGGCTTGCCAATCGGAATTGATGAATAGCCCTCCATATCACCAACACATTTGAAAGCAGTTGCACAAATTGTACTTTCTGTTGGCCCATATGCATTAATATACTCAACACGCTCTTTCCATTTATTAACCAAATCAAAATTAGTTTTTGAACCTGCAGTGACCAATTTACGTAAAGTAGTTATCTTTTCTGGATCTAAGTTATTTAAATAAGTTGGTGGTAAAGTGACTACAGTGATACGATTCTGATTCATAAACTCTGTGAAATTATCGTAACTATTTATCACATCTTGATCAACCAGATATAACGTAGCTCCAGTTAATAATGCCATATAAGTTTCCCAGACCGATGCATCAAATGAACATGATGCAAACTGTAAAATCCGATCCGTGTTTTTGACACCAAGATCATTTTGGAAATATGTTGCCAGATTAACAATACCAGTATGTTCCAACAAAACTCCTTTAGGCTTACCTGTAGAACCAGATGTATAGATCATGTACGCCAGATCAACTGGTTGGCTATTCAATTCTACATTTTCTGTGCTTTCTTTAAGTATAGCCTCATCATCAAAGAGAACAACCTTTCCAGCAAACTTAAATTTATCTTTTAAATGACTTTGTGTCAACAATATCTGAGCATTGCTATCTGTTATCATATAGCTAACTCTTTCCTCTGGATAGCCTGGATCAATTGGCAGATATGCTCCTCCAGCCTTTAAAACTGCTAGATAACCTACAACCATTTCAATAGAACGCTCAGCAATGATGGCCACAAAAGTACCCTGGCTTACTCCTTGCGTTATTAATACTTTAGCAAGTTGATTGGCCCTTCCATTCAATTCTTGATAGCTTAATGATTTGTCTTTGTAAACTACTGCCGCTTTATCTGGCCTGTTAATTGCATGTTCTTCAAAGAGCTTATGTATTGTCTTTTCTACAGGAAAATCTTCTTTTGTTTGATTAAAATCAATGATTATCTTTTGCTGATCTTCAAAAGAGAGCATCTCAATATCAGATATTTTTGCTTCCATTCTCTGCTTAACAATATTCTTAAGGATATTTACATAATGTTTGCTTATTCGTTCAATCGTCTCTTTTTTAAACAGGCTCGTTCTATAACCGAAGTTTACATTTAACCCATTAATAGACTCAGTAACAACCATGTTAAGGTCAAACTTAACTGCTTTACTCTCAAAATCATAACGAGTTAATTTAAGATCACCTGCTGATATTTGAGCTTCATTCGCATTCTGCAGAACAAACATCACATCAAATAAAGGATTACGACCTTCTTCCCTTGCTACATTAAGTTTTTCGACTAACATTTCAAACTGGTAATCCTGATTATCATAAGCACTTAAGGCATGATCTCTTACCTCTGCTAAGAATTGTTCAAAAGTTTTATCTGCTGTTGGATAATTTCGTAAAACCAGAGTATTAACAAACATACCGATAACTTTATCTAAATCAGCATGATTTCTGCAAGCAATTGGAGTTCCAACAGTAATATTACTTTGACCTGAATATTTAGCCAGCAATACATTCAATGAAGCTAATAAAATCATAAATAGAGTTGCATTATTTGCTTCTGCTAATTCTTTAATCTGATCTGTTAACTCACTATCCACGTTAAAGTTAATATAGTCTCCTGCGAAGTTCAGTACCTGAGGTCGCTGATAATCCAATGGCAATTCAAGAGAAGTCAATTCACCTTTAAAAGTATTCAACCAATATTCTTCTTGCATTTTGAAGCTTTCTGAATTAAATAATTCATTCTGCCATACCGCGAAATCTTTATAATGTATTTTGAGCTCAGTTAGTTCTTCACCCATATACAATTGGTTAAATTCTTTAATAAAGATATCTAAGGAAACACCATCAGATATAATATGATGCATATCTATAACGAATAGATATCTATTTTCATACTCCTCATACTTAATCAAAGCTGCTCTCATTAATTGTGCTATAGTCAAATCAAAAGGTCTAACAAAATTCTGAACTACCTCTTTTGCTTCATTTTCTTTTGCAGTAAATTGAGTTAGCTCAAAATTAACCTCTGAATGAACTATTTGAACTGGCTGACCATTCTTAAAGTGGAAAGATGTACGCAAAGATTCATGTCTTTGAACTATATTTCTTAAAACATTTTCTAAACGTTCTATCTCCAGGTTTCCTTCCATGATCATAGCCATTGGCATATTGTAACCTATACCATCTTCAGCTAACTTGTACAAAGCATACATTCTTTTCTGTGCTGAAGATACTGGATACTGCCCGTCAGCGTACTCTACTGATTTAATCTCTGAGTATAGTTTCTTAGTAGCCTTTGATGTCAGATATATTGCAAGTTCTTTGATTGTTTGAGTTTCGAAAATTACCCGTAGCGGAAGTTCTACATCGAATTCTTTATTCACTTTAGTAGCTAGTGACATGGCTTTTATAGAATGTCCACCAAGTTCAAAGAAATTATCGATGATCCCTACCCTTTCTATACCTAAAATCTCAGACCATATCTCAGCTAATCTTTCTTCTGTTTCATTCTCAGGTGCTACGTATTCTGTCTCAACAGTTGAGCTTAGATCAGGTTCAGGAAGCGCTCTGCGATTCACTTTACCATTCGAAGTCAATGGTATCTTATCTAACTTGACAAAGTAAGCTGGTATCATATAGTCAGGTAAGCTACCTTGGAGATGTACTTTAAGTTCAGATACAGCTATTTCTTCATTTTCTACTATATATGCAACCAGATATTTGTTATCTAATACATCCTTCTGAACTACTACAACTACATCTGTAATTGCAGAATGCTGTCCTAAGCATTCCTCTATCTCACCTAACTCGATTCTAAATCCTCTTAGCTTAACCTGTTGGTCAATTCTACCAATAAATTCAATATTTCCATCAGCTAGCATCCTGACTAGGTCTCCAGTCTTATACAATCTTTTCTCTGGATTAAACGGATTTTTAATGAATTTAGCATCTGTTAACTCTTGATTATGTAAGTAACCCCTGGCTAATCCCTCACCTGAGATACATAATTCACCTGGCACTCCAATCGGCTGAAGCTGATTGTGCTTATCCAATACGTAAATTTCAGTATTGGCAAGTGGAGAACCAATTGATATCGTTTTAGCTTTACTATCTATTTGGTTAATAGGATAATAGGTTGCATAAACCGTACTCTCTGTTGGACCATAAACATGAATAATCCGATCTTTACCTAAATAATTCAGTGCTTTTTTAGCATGGTCTACTGATACTCTTTCACCACCAAAGAGAATCTTTCTGACACCAGCCAGATAATCAATTTTTGTCTCGACAAGTATGTTGAAGAGAGCAGTTGTAATAAAGAATATAGTAATATTCTTATCTTTAATCAGTTCTGCCAATCTATCAAGATTCATCGCCGTATCTTTATTTATCAATACTAACTCTGCGCCATTTAATAAAGCTCCATATATATCAAATACTGAACCATCAAAAGCATAATTAGATAATTGTAATACCTTGTCTTTATCAGTGATTTCAATATAGTTGGTATTTAAAACAACCCTGCTGACATTTACATGCATTGTCAGATTTCCTTTAGGTTTTCCTGTAGTACCAGAAGTATAAATCACATAGATTAAGTTGTCAGATCTATTGATCACTTCTAGATTCGAATCATCACCTACAAAATCAAATCTATCCATATCAATGACTGTTCCGTTAAAATCAACTTTATTAGCTATATGAGATTGTGTTAATAAAATCTTTGTACCACTATCTGTTAGCAAATAATTAATTCTGTCTGTCGGATATTCTGGGTCTATTGGCAGATAAGCCCCACCCGCTTTTAAGATACCAAGAATACCTATAATCGTTTTCGTTCCAATAGAGCGTTCAACCATTAAACCTACTATACAATCCGGGCCAACCCCCATCACACGTAACTTTCTTGCCAGCTGATTAGCCTTTGCATTTAATTCACGATAGGTCATAGTTTCATCTTCATAGATAAGTGCTATATTATTTGGATTATTTTTTACTTGTTCTTCAAATAGTTCATTGATCGTTTTTTCCTTCGGATAATCTGTTTTTGTATTATTAAAATCATACAACTGTTGATATTTCTCTTCTTCACTCTGCATAATGATATCCGAGAGAATAATCTTTGGCTCTTTAGTTATTTCCTCAAGTATTCTGACATAATATCTAGAAAATCTTTCAATAGTTTCTCTGGCAAATAGTATAGTACTATACTCTAAACTAAAGTTAATTTTACTATTTGACTCTGATCCTGCTAATGTTAGATCAAATTTTGCTGTATTATTCTCTACTTCATATGGTATAAATCTTAATTCATCAATTTCAAATGATGACCTATCTTCATTTTGAAGAGTAAACATCACATCAAATAATGGATTCCTACTTAAATCCCTATCCAATTTCAGTTTATCAACCAACATCTCAAATTGATAATCCTGATTCTCATATGCTTTTAATGCTCCTTCTTTTACCTCTTCTAAGAACTGAACAAAAGATTTATCAAAAGCAGGATAATTTCTCATTACTAATGTGTTGACAAACATACCAACTATGTTTTTCAAATCAGAATGAGATCTACCAGCTATTGGGGATCCAACAATAATATCTTCCTGACCTGAGTATTTTGCTAACAGTATATTGTAAGCTGCCAATAATACCATATTAAGAGTAGCACCATTATTATTAGCTAACTGGTTAAGTTTAACTGTAAGTTCTGTATCTATCTCAAATCGAATCCGATCTCCTTCAAAACTTCTCTTAGCAGGACGTTGATAATCTGTAGGCAGATCCAATACTGGAATTTCACTCTTATCTGCAAAGATATTTAACCAATATTCTTCCTGTTCTTTTATCTTTTTAGAGTGGAATAATTGATTTTGCCACTCAGCAAAGTTTTTATACTGAATTCTCAACTCAGGTAATTCATTTCCTGCATATAGGTTCTGAAGATCATTTATTAAAATATTCATTGAAACTCCATCTGAGATAATATGATGCATATCAAAGATCATTAAATACCTCTCATTGACTTTAGCAAAGCCAACTCTTAGTAATGGAGCCTGACTTAAATCAAAAGGTTTAACAAATTCAGATACGAGCGTGCGCATAACATCTTCCATCTCTGCTTGATTGCAATTCTTCTCTGCAATATAGGCGACATTAAACTCTACATTCTGATGAATTACTTGAATAGGTTCCTCTTCAACTACCATAAAAGATGTTCTTAAAGCTTCATGTCTTTGGATCAATTTCTGTAAAGCAAATTCAAAACGTTCTCTCTCAAAGTTACCTTCTATAACCAATGCCGCTGGCATATTATAGGTCGTATTTGCTCCCATCAACTGATCAACAACAAACAATCTCTTCTGCGCTGATGAAACTTGATAATGCGCACCATCACGCTCTTTTTCTTCAATTGGTTTAATCTCTGAATAAATACTCTTATCCGCTTCATTAATAAACTCAGTCAATTCTTTAATTGTTGGAGTCTTAAATACTTGACTTAGTGGAACTTCTACATTAAATTCTTTAAACATTTCTTGAGATAAACTCATTGCCTTTAAGGACTGTCCACCAAGATTATAGAAGTTATCAGTTATGCCGATATTCTCTCTTTTGAGTATCTCAGACCAGATTTGAACCAGTTTTTCTTCGCATTCATTGGTTGGTGCCAGATATACTGTTTCTATGTTATAATTTTCTCCTGGTATTGGAAGAGCTTTGCGATCTATCTTACCACTAGTTGTAAGATAAAACTCTTCTAAACCTATAAAGTAAGCAGGAATCATATAGTTTGGTAATTTAGTTGAAAGATATTGACGCAACTCAGATACTGCTAATTCTCCTGTAGCTGTATAATATGCACACAAATAACTATCTCCATCAACATCTTTATAATCAACTACAAGAACTTCATTAACTCTTTCATCTTTCTTTAACCAGTTCTCTATCTCACCTACTTCAATCCTGTAACCTCTTATTTTGACCTGATGATCTATTCGGCCTAAAAACTCTATACTTCCATCTGCTAACCATCTTGCTAAATCTCCTGTTCTATACAGCTTTTGATGCTCTGAATCACCATCAATAAGGTTCTGTACAAACTTTTCTTCAGTTAACTCTGCCCTGTTTAAATACCCTCTAGCAAGTCCTACACCTGATATGCATAATTCACCTGGTACGCCTATCGGAGCAAGTTGGCCATTTTGATCAAGAATATAAGCTTTAGTATTATAAATTGGTTTACCAATTGGAACAGAAGAATAGTGATCGATATCACCTTTACAGATAAAGGTTGTTGCACAGATAGTGCCTTCAGTCGGTCCATATGCATTAATATAATCAACACTATCTTTCCACTTATTTACAAGATCAAAGTTAGTTTTCGATCCAGCTGTAATCAGTTTACGTAGTGTAGTGACCTTTTTGGGGTCCAAATTCTTAAGATAGATTGGTGGTAATGTGACTACAGTTATACCATTTTCATTTAAGAACTTAGTAAATTCACTATAACTATTTATGGTATCCTGATCTATCATATACAATGTAGCTCCTGTTAAAAGTGCCATGTAAAATTCTGAAACTGATGCATCAAAAGAACATGATGCAAACTGTAAGACTCTATCTGTATCTTTAATCTCTAAACCTTTGTTGAAATATGTTACGAAATTGAGAATACCCTTATGCTCTAATAACACACCTTTTGGCATACCTGTAGAACCAGATGTATAGATCAAATAAGCTAAATCGTTCGGAGTATTAATATATTCTAAGTTAGAACTATTGTTGGCATAAATTCTCTCATCATCTAGAGCAATAACTTCTCCAGCGAATTGAATCTTATCTGCCATCTGACCTGCAATCAATAATGTTTTTGCATTACTATCTGTCAGCATATATTCAATTCTTTCTTCCGGATATTCAGAATCTATCGATAAATAAGCCCCTCCTGCCTTTAGAACACCGAGCATACCTATTACCATTTCTAATGACCGTTCCATCATAATTCCAACTACTTCATCAACTGTAACACCTTTTTGACATAAAAGGTACGCCAATTGATTTGACTTTTGGTTTAATTCTTCATAGGTCAGTTGTTTCTCTTCAAAGACTACAGCAACCTTATTTGGAGTACTTTCTACTTGTTTTTCAAATAATTGATGTATAGTACAATCTGCCGGATACTCGATAAGTGTATTATTAAATTCATTTAATAGTTTATCTTTTTCTTCAGTTGAAACAATCTCAATATTCTTAAGACTGATCTTTGGACTCTCTAATACATTTTGTAAAATACTTATATAATGTCCGGCCATTCTTTTAATTGTTGCTGCTTTAAATAAATCAGTTCGATATTCAAAGATAAGTTTTATATAATCATCCACTTCTGCAGCATTTACAGTCAGATCAAACTTAGAAATTTTATTTTCAAGTTTATATGGCTTAAACTTTAACCCTTTTAGTGACAGTTCAGAATCAAATTCATTTTGTAGTGCAAACATTGTATCAAATAATGCATTTCTACTTAAGTCCACCTCAAGATCAAGTATCTCTACTAACATCTCAAACTGATAGTCTTGATTTTCATACGCCTTTAATGCATTCTCCTTTACTTCTTCCAAAAACTCTACAAAAGATTTCTCACGTCCTGGTTTATTCCTCATCGCAAGAGTATTTACAAACATTCCGACGATATTTTCAAGATCAGCATGTGGCCTACCCGCTATCGGTGAACCCACAATGATATCATCTTGACCACTATATTTTGATAATAAGATATTGTAAGCTGCTAATAATATCATATAAAGAGTTACACCATTTTTAGTAGCAAAGTTATTTAACCTTGAAGTTAATTCTTTTTCAACTACAAAATCAATCTTATTTCCAGCATAACTCATTACTGCAGGTCTTATATAATCAGTAGGCATATTTAAACCAGGAACCTCTCCAGCAAAAACATTCAACCAGTATTCTTCCTGATTTTTAATTTTATCAGAATTGAACAATTCATTTTGCCATACTGAGAAATCTTTATATTGAATTCTTAGATATGGCAGTTCGTTTCCATCATAAAGATTTATCAAATCTTTCACAAAGATATCCATGGAAACTCCATCTGCGATAATATGATGGATATCTAAGATCAGTAAATGTTTATCTTTAATCCTACAAAGTCCTACTCTCAGTAAAGGAGCTTTTCGTAAATCAAATGGTCTTATAAATTTATCAATTACATCATCTATTATTTCTTTTACCTCTAACTTATCTGCATTTAATTCTAAGTTTTCAATTTTATATTCAACATCTTGATGAATCTTTTGAACTGGTTTTCCGTCAACCATTTCAAATGATGTTCTAAAAGACTCATGTCTTTTTATAAGTTTATTCAATGCATCTTCTAAGTGGCTAGCTGAAAGTTCACCTTCAATGGTCATAACAACTGGTATGTTATAACCCGTACCAATACCTTCAAACTGATTGAGAACATATAAGCGTTTTTGAGCTGATGAAACTGAATAGTATTCACTTTCCACTACTGCTGGTATTGCTAAGTATTCACTTTCTTCAGATGAACTGATATACTCTGCCAGTTTCTTAAGCGTTGGAGTCTTAAATACTTGCACAAGCGGTACTTCAGTCTCAAATTCTTTAAACATTTTTCCAACCAGAGTAGCAGCTTTTAACGAATGTCCTCCCAACTCAAAGAAGTTATCATTGATTCCAACTTTATCTACATTCAAAATTTCAGACCATATCTGTGCTAGCTTTTCTTCTACTTCATTCGTTGGAGCTACATAATCAACTCCAGTTATAATATTTCCATCTGGTTTTGGCAATGCTTTTCTATCAATTTTTCCATTAAGTGTCAATGGAAGTTTCTCCATACTGATAAAATAAGATGGAATCATATAATCAGGAAGTGTTTTAGATAAATAAGATCTTATATCAGCTACTGCAACCTCTCCGTCTGAAACTAGATATGCACACAAATATTTGTTTCCTTCGTCTTCTCTAGCAATTACCACTGCATCCTGAATTGCTTCATGACTTAATAAATGTGCTGTAATCTCATCTGGCTCAATTCTAAATCCTCTGATTTTAACCTGGTAGTCAATTCTACCCATAAATTCTATATTTCCATCTGACAGCCATCTTACCAGGTCACCTGTTCTGTACATTCGTTCTCCTTGTATTACTGGGTTTGCTACAAATTTATCTGCTGTCAATTCAGGTCTATTTAAATAACCTCTTGCTAGGCCATCTCCTCCTATACATAACTCACCAGGAACTCCAATTGACTGTAACCTATTAGATTTATTTAAGATATAAACTTGAGTATTGGATACTGGTTCACCTATAGGAATATTCTCTTCAAATCTTCGTTCGATTCTATAGAATGTCGTAAAGGTGGTACTTTCTGTTGGCCCATAACCATTGATTACTTCTAAATCTTTATATTTAGCTCTTACTCCATTAATATGCTTTGGTGATAGTGCATCCCCACCAACAATTAGCGTTTTAAGTTCTGAGAACATCTCTGGATTTTCATCAAAAAGCTGATTAAACAATGGCGCTGTCAACCAAATTGTAGTGATTTGATGCTGTTTTAAGTTCTTTTCAAAGCGTTCTGCTGCTAACAAATCTTCTCTATCGATCAGATACAGAGATGCTCCATTTAATAAAGTACCCCAGATTTCAAATGTAGAGGCATCAAATGCAAGTGAACCTGTTTGCATAATCCGATCAGTTGATTGAATCCTTAACATATTGGAGTTTTTGACAAGTCTATTTACATTTTGATGTTCGATCATAACCCCTTTAGGCTTCCCTGTTGATCCAGATGTGTAAATTATATAGATTAAATCATTTGGTTTATTTAAATCCTCTAGAGATGGTATATTGCCATCAAGATCCAAATTATTTAGATCAATTATTTCTCCTGAGAATTCAATATTTTGTTCGATATCTGTTCCTAACAATAACCACTCAGCTTTAGAATCGTTCAACATATATTCAACTCTATCATCTGGATAATCTACATTGATAGGTAAATACGCTCCTCCAGCTTTAACAATTCCCAGAACTCCAATAACCATCTCAGGAGTGCGTTCTGACATAATTCCTATTATTTTATCTGATCCGACACCTTTACTTCTTAAAAGATACGCTAATTGGTTTGATCTTTCATCTAATTCTTTGTATGTCAATTCTTGATCTTCATATACTAATGCAATCTTTTCAGGAGTTCTCTTCACCTGTTCTAAAAAGAGTTGTGAGATAGTTTTCTCTTTCGGATAATCTACGGTAGTCTGGTTAAAATCAATCAATATTTGTTCTCTTTCTTTAGCAGACAACATTTCGATATCAGCAAGCTGAAGCTCAGGCTTTTCTACAATAGTTTCAAGAATATTGTTAAAATGTCCAGCCAATCTTTTTATTGTACTTTCCTTAAATAGCTTAGTGCGATATTCAATTACATATTGAATAGTCTCCTCACTCTCAGCTAGACTTAAGGTCAAATCAAACTTTGATACTTTGCCAGTTGATTGATAAGGTACAAATTTAAGATCAGACAATGAAATTTCTTGCTTATCTGCATTTTGTAAGACAAACATTGTATCAAACAAAAGATTTCTTCCTAAATCTATAGGAATTAGGTTTTTATCATTGCTTAGTTTCTCCACCAACATTTCAAATTGGTAATCCTGATTCTCATATGTTGTTAATGTTCTCTCTTTTACATCTTTTAAAAATTCATTAAAGGATTTATCACTAACTGGATAGTTTCGCATCGCTAAAGTATTAACAAACATACCGATAACATCCTCAAGATCTGCATGTGGCCTTCCAGCTATTGGTGAACCAACTATTATATCTTCCTGACCACTGTATTTTGATAATAAGACATTATAAGCTGCTAATAGCACCATATAAAGTGTTACACCTTTTTCTTGTGCTAGCTGATTTAATTTTCTGGTTAAATCTTTACCTATTTCAAAGTTTATTTGATCTCCTTCATAACTCATTACTGCTGGTCTGGCATAATCTGTAGGCATATTAAATACTGGAACAGCATCAGCAAACATTCCTAACCAGTATTCTTCTTGTTTTTTAATAATCTCTGAATCTAATAAGCTATTTTGCCATACAGAAAAATCTTTGTATTGAATTATTAACTCAGATAATTGATTACCTGCATACAGATTTGCTACTTCTTTTATTACATTATTCCTTGATACTCTATCTGAAATAATATGATGCATATCAACGATTAGAACATCCGACGATTTTCCCTGTGGACTTAGAGTAGATGGTAAATCTGTTATTAATCCTACCCTCAATAATGGTGCTTTACTTAAATCAAATGGTCTGATAAATGATTTTATCTCTTCATCTAAACTCCAATTTCCATCTTTTAGTTTTTGAGAGTCAGGAACAATATGAGTTATTTCAAATTCAACATCACGATAAATAACTTGAGATATTTCTCCACCAATTACTTTAAACGCTGTTCTCAAAGATTCATGACGTTTAACTAATTCTTTGAAAGCTGTTTCTAAACGTTCAATATCAAGATTTCCTTCTACCCACATTACTGCAGGCACATTATACCCTGTTGAAATACCATCTAGCTGTTCTAAAACATATAGTCTTCTCTGAGCTGAAGATACTGGATAAATCCACTCATTAGCATCTAGATCATTTTCTAAAACTGGAATATCACTGTAGATACTTTCTTCTGCCTGACTAATATATTCTGCCAATTCCTTAATTGTTGGAGTTGTAAACACCTGACGCAATGGTAGCTCTACATTTAACTCTTTATAGACTTTTGAGATAAAATCTGTAGCCTTTAAGGAATGACCTCCTAACTCAAAGAAGTTATCATATACACTTATTTTCTCTATCTTCAATACTCTTTCCCAGATAGATACCAACTTCTCTTCAAGCTCATTAGTTGGGGCTACATATGTTTTTCCAGTATTAATACTGCTAAGTGGATTAGGTAAGGCTTTCCGATCTAATTTTCCATTTGGTGTTAAAGGTAACTCATCTAATTGTACAAAATACGCTGGTATCATATACTCAGGTAACCTTTTTGATAAATACTGTCTTAGTAAAGTTGTAGTTAGTTCTTCCTCTGCCACAAAATATGCTGCCAGATATTTATCATTGTTATCTTCACCAACAATAATCACTACTTCTTTAATGTTTTCATGAACTAATAATTGGTTTTCAATTTCACCAACTTCAACTCTAAATCCTCTTATCTTGATTTGGTGATCTATTCTTCCGATAAATTCTATCCTTCCATCAGCTAACCATCTTGCAAGGTCACCAGTTTTGTATAATCTTTTTCTTAAATCACCTTCAGCATATGGATTTTGGATGAACTTTTCTTTTGTCAATTCTAGTTTGTTTACATATCCCCTAGCTAAACCAACACCCGTAATACATAATTCACCATTGACCCCTACTGAAACAGGATTATTATTCTTATCTAAGATATAAACTGCAACATTGCTATTAGGTCTACCGATAACAGGTCTATTAATAAATTCAGCAAAATTATCCTCATCAATTAAGGTACTTACACATCCAATAGTAGCTTCTGTTGGACCATAGTGATTCATAAACTTTACAGTAGGATATATTGTGCGATATTTTATTAAATCATTGACCCTTATCTGTTCACCACCTAATACAATCATTCTAAGAGTATCTAAGATACTTCTATTATCAAACTTCGGACTATTTACAATCATATTAAATAATGATGGTGTTGCCTTAATGTAAGTAATTGAATTATAGGCTAAGTAATTTATTAATTCATTTGCATCTTTGTACAGATTTTCTGAAACTATGTGTAATTCAGCACCACAGACTAAACTTGTCCATAAAACTGTATAACCAAGGTCAAAAGCAAAAGATGTTAATAATACACTAGAGTCATCTTCTGTTATTTTAGCCTTTTTGCTAAACCAGTTTACATAGTTGACAAGTGAGTGTTGCTCAATTCCTACACCCTTAGGTCTTCCTGTAGAACCAGAAGTATAGATAATATACGCCAGACTATTTAAGTCACTCACGTCATCTAAATTTGTTAGATCATCTAAATATTCTATCTTATCCATATTTAGTATCTCAATAGAAGTTGGTAAATCTACTAACAATGATTCTTCGTGAATACAAGTGGTTAAAAGAATCTTTGTTTTAGAATCATTAAGCATATAAGAAATTCGGTCTGCTGGATATTCTGAATCAATTGGTAAATAAGCACCGCCAGCTTTTAATACTGCCAACATTCCAACAATCATATCCAATGATCTTTCAACAATGATACCTACCGAGCAATCTTTTATAACGCCCTTTAACCTCAAAACTCTCGCCAATTGATTTGCCCGTTCATTCAGTTCCTGATAAGTCAGATGCTGATCATTAAATGTAAGGGCGATTTTATCTGGAGTCTTGCTTACCTGTTCTTCAAATAATCTATGGACAGCTTTATTTTCTGGATACTCTACCATTGTATCGTTAAACTCAATTAACAATTGCTTTTGTTCTTCGTCTGAAAGCATTTGTATATCTGCTAATTTTACCATTGGATTCTCAACAATTTCACTAAGTATCTCTAGATAATGTCTTGATAATCTTTCAATTCTTTCTTTATTAAAGAGTTGAGTAGAATAACGAATATTTAGCTCTATTTTTTTAGAGTTTTCAAAGACATATAGGGTTAGATCAAACTTTGAAACATTGTTTTCAATATCATATGGTATAAAGTTCAAAGTATCTGTTGCTATAGTATTTTGCTCAGCATGATTTTGTAGTACAAACATTACATCAAAGAGTGCACTTCTGCTTAAATCCCGTTTAAGATCAAGTTTTTCAACTAACATCTCAAACTGATAATTCTGATTTTCGTAAGCTTTTAACGCTCTATCTTTTACATCAGCTAAAAACTTAGCAAATGATCTCTCACTTACAGGGAAGTTTCTCATTGCCAGAGTGTTAATAAACATGCCTATCATATTCTCTAAGTCTGCATGCGGTCTTCCTGCGATAGGTGAACCTACAATTATATCTTCCTGTCCACTGTATTTTGACAATAGGATATTATAGGCAGCCAATAATACCATATACATAGTGGCTCCTTGCTCTTGAGCTATACTATTTAGTTTTGCTGTCAACTCTTCTCCTATTTCAAAGTTTAATTTATCTCCTTCATAAGTCATTACTACAGGACGTGGTTTATCTGTTGACATATTCAGTACAGGTATTTCTCCTGCAAAGTTATCTAACCAATATTCCTCCTGCTCTTTTATGCGCTCTGAATTAAACAAATCATTTTGCCATGCTGAAAAATCTTTATATTGAATTCTTAACTCTGGTAAATCTTTTCCTTCATACACATTTACTAGTTCTTTCACTAAAATATTCATCGAAACACCATCTGAAATGATATGATGCATGTCAAATACCAATACTTGTTTATCTGATACTTTAATAAGTCCTACTCTTAATAATGGTGCTTTGCTTAAATCAAATGGTTTTATAAATTCTTTCATCAGCTCTTCAACCTGACCATCTGCATCTGTAAAATACTCGAGATTGAACTCTACAGTCTCATGAACACATTGCACTGGCTCTCCTTTAATAAGTTCAAAGGATGTTCTCAAACTTTCATGTTTATTGATCAATTCTCTAAATGCAAATTCCAGTCTTCCTTTATCAAGATCACCTTCTATAATCATCGCTCCTGGCATATTATAGCTTGTATTATTATCTTCAATCTGATTAAGAAGGAATAATCTCTTCTGAGCTGATGATAACGCATAATGCTCTGCGAAATCTACTGGCTTAATCTCTGAATATATACTCTCTTCAGCTGATTTGATTAACTCAGCAAGTCCTTTGATCGTTGGGGTTTTAAAGATCTGACCTAATGATATCTCTACATTCAAATCTTTAAATGCTTTTGAGACAACAGTCGTTGCCTTTAATGAATGACCACCCAACTCAAAAAAGTTATCATTAATACCTATCTTCTCTATTCTGAGTACCTCTGACCAGATTGCTGTCAATTTTTCTTCGATTTCATTTGTAGGTGCTACATATTCTGTTCCTACTCCTATGCTTCCATCTGGTTTTGGTAACGCTTTTCTATCTACCTTACCACTTGTTATCTTTGGCAACTCTTCTAACTTCACAAAATATGCTGGAATCATATAATCAGGTAATTCAATTGCCAGATTTTCTTTTATCTCAGATACCGATAAATCTTCTTTTGTAACTATATAGCCACATAAATATTTGTCCTGAGCTTCATCTGTTCTATCTACTACCACTGCTTCTTTGATTCTTTCATCTTTAAGTAATTGATTCTCTATCTCGCCTAACTCAATTCTAAATCCTCTGATTTTTACCTGATTATCTATCCGTCCTAAATATTCAATATTACCATCTGCTAACCATCTTGCAAGGTCTCCTGTTTTATACATTCTTCCTACTGTTCTAAATGGGTCAGCTACAAATTTCTCTTCTGTTAGTTCTTTTCTATTTAGATAACCTCTTGTTACACCTGAGCCTGCTATAAACAATTCACCTGCTACTCCTACTGGCTGTGGTTTACCTTGACTATCAAGAATATATATCTGCATATTCGCTAGTGGTTTACCTATTGGAACATTGACCTTGCCTTCTAAGTCAACAAGCGCATACTTTGTTGCATAGATCGTAGCTTCTGTTGGTCCATATAGATTTTCAAAGATTACACCACCAATCTTACTATAACACTCTTCGACTAAATTCTTAGAGATCGTTTCACCTGCTACAAATACATACTTTAACTTATTCAACACTTTAATCTCTTCTTCATTAAGGGTATTGAAGAGAATATTGAGCATCGAAGGTACAAAGTTTATATGAGTAACATCATAGTTTTCAATAACCTCTACTAAAGCTTTAGGATCTTTTTCTACACCTTTTTCAGGGATAATCAGTCTACCATTTCCAAAGAACCAACCAAATACTTCACTTACTGATACGTCAAAGGTATATGCTGTCTTTAATAAATACGCATCTGATTCTGTAAATGGATATGTTCGATAGAGATATTGCAATGTGTTTACTGCATTTTTATGTTCTACCATTACACCTTTTGGTTTCCCTGTTGAACCGGATGTATAGATGATATACGCTAAATCTTCTGGTCTAGTAATATTTTCAGAGTTACTACTATCACCTGTATAGGTATCTTCATCAGTTAAATCAATAATCTCACCAGCGTAATCCAACTTCTCTGCAATGTCTATTAGATAATTCTGGGTTAACAATACTTTAGCTTGACTATCATTTAACATATAAGCTATTCTATCTTCTGGATAATCTGGATCAATTGGTAGATATGCTCCTCCCGCTTTTAAGATACCCATGATTCCGATAATCATCTCAAATGATCTATCTACCATAATTCCTACAATCTGATCATGTGTAATACCCTTTTGACATAATAAATCTACCAATTGATTTGATCTTTTATTTAACTCTTCATAGGTCATTTGAGCATCTTTATATACTAAAGCAATATTTTCAGGTGTTCTTTCTACCTGTTCTTCAAAGAACTCATGAAGTGTAACTGAGTCTCTATACTCTGCGTTAGTATCATTAAATTCAAATAACAATTTATCTCTTTCTTCATCAGATAATAGATCAATCTCAGCAAGCTTGATCTTTGGATTCTCTACAATTGCTTTTAAGATATTCTCAAAATGCTCTACCATTCTTTGGATTGTGTTCTCTTTAAATAGCCCTGTACGATATTCTAAAGAACATTTAATCTTTTTAACTTCTTCTTCTGCTACTAAAGTTAAATCAAACTTGGTAATATTATTTTCAATATCATATGGTGTAAACTTTAATCCGTTTAACGCATACTCCTGATGTTCTGTATTTTGTAATACAAACATTACATCAAAGAGTGCGTTTCTACTTAAATCCCGTTTAAGATCAAGTTTTTCAACTAACATCTCAAACTGATAATCTTGATTTTCGTAAGCTTTTAACGCTCTATCTTTTATAACAGCTAAAAATCCCACAAATGATTTGTCACTCTCTGGAAAATTTCTCATTGCCAAAGTATTAACAAACATACCCATAATGTTCTCTAAATCTGCATGTGGTCTACCAGCGATTGGTGAGCCAACTATTATATCTTCCTGTCCACTGTATTTTGACAATATGATATTATAGGCCGCCAATAATATCATATACATAGTGGCTCCTTGCTCTTGAGCGATACTATTCAGTTTTGCTGTCAACTCTTCTCCTAATTCAAAGTTTATTTTATCTCCTTCATAAGTCATTACTACAGGACGTGGTTGATCTGTTGACATATTCAGTACAGGTACTTCTCCTGCAAAGGTATCTAACCAATATTCCTCCTGGTTATTAATCTTTTCTGATTCAAATAAATCATTTTGCCATGCTGAGAAGTCTTTATACTGAATTCTTAACTTTTCTAATTCATTACCATTATATAGATTTGCTACTTCTCCTGTTAAAATTCCCAATGATGAACCATCTGAAATGATGTGATGCATATCAAAAATCAATACATGTTTATCTGATACTTTAATAAGTCCTACTCTTAATAGTGGGGCTTTGCGTAAATCAAATGGTTTTACAAACTCTCTCATCAATTCTTCAACTTGACCATCCGCATCTGTAAAATACTCAAGATTAAACTCTACAGTCTCATGAACACATTGCACTGGCTCTCCTTTAATCAGCTCAAAAGAAGTTCTTAAGATTTCATGTCTCTGGATCAATTCTCTAAATGCAGATTCCATTCTTTCTTTATCAAGATCACCTTCAATAACCATGGCTCCTGGCATATTATAGCTTGTATTATTATCTTCAATCTGATTAAGAAGGAATAATCTCTTCTGAGCTGATGATAATGCATAATATTCTGCGAAATCTACTGGCTTAATCTCTGAGTAGATACTCTCTTCTGCTGATTTGATTAACTCAGCCAGTCCTTTGATCGTTGGAGTCTTAAAGATCTGACCTAATGATATCTCTACATTCAACTCTTTAAATACTTTTGAGATAACAGTCGTTGCCTTTAATGAATGACCACCCAACTCAAAGAAGTTATCAAGAATTCCAATTCTTTCGACTCCCAATATTTCTGACCAGATACTTACCAGGTTCTCTTCAATTATATTGGTTGGTTTTATATATTCACTTCCTGTAACCATATTACCATCCAATTTCGGCAAAGCTTGTAGATTGATCTTACCATTTGATGTCAATGGCAGTTTATCCAATCTCATAAAGTATGATGGTATCATATATTCAGGTAATTCCTTAGATAGATGGTTTCTTAATTCATTAACTGATAACTCCTGCTCAGTAACATAATAAGCGACAAGATAGCTATTATCAACTTCATCTTTATAATCTACTACCACTGTTTCTCTAATATCATAGTGTTCTAATAGCTTTTGTTCGATCTCACCTAGTTCTATGCGATATCCTCTAATCTTAACCTGATTATCTATTCTTCCGATAAATTCAATATTCCCATCTGCTAACCATCTCGCCAGATCTCCAGTTCGATACATACATTCTCCAGCAAATTCATTTTGAACAAATCTTTCTGCTGTTAAATTTGGTCTATTCAAATAACCTCTTGCAAGACCAACACCTGCTATACAGAGTTCTCCGACAACTCCTATTGGGACAGGTTTTAGTTGCTTATCAAGAATATAAACTTGTGTATTAGAAATCGGCATACCTATAGGAATATTCTTCTGGATCATTCCATTTTTCTTTGCCTTCCAGACTGTTGCAATAATAGTAGTCTCAGTAGGGCCATAAGCATTGATATAATCTACCTTTTCTATCCAACTATTTACAAGATCAAAGTTTGTGGCTGATCCACCTGTTATCACTCTCTTTAATGTAAGTATATTTTCTACAGAAAGATGATTTAAATACACAGGAGGTAAGAGTGCAGTAGTGATACCATTATCATTTAGATAATTTTCAAATTTACTATAATCATTGATTATATCTTTTTCAATCATATATAATGTTGCCCCTGATAATAATGCGATATATATTTCCCAGACAGATGCATCAAATGCACAAGAAGCAAATTGAACAATTTTATCTGTTTCATTTATACCAATGCTTTGCTCAAAATGTTGCTTTATATTAGCAATTCCCTTGTGTTCAATCATAACCCCTTTAGGTTTACCTGTAGAACCAGAAGTATAGATCACATATGCTAAATCTCTTGAGTTATATTCTATAGTAAGATTAGTTTTTTCATAAACAGATAGATCTAAATTATCTACAGCTATCACTGTACCTGTAAAATTGAGATTATCTGCAAGTTTTTCCTGAGTTAAAAGGATTTGAGCATTACTATCACTAATCATATACTCTATTCTTGCTTCTGGATATGATGGATCAATTGGTAAATAAGCTACACCTGCTTTTAATATTGCAATCATACCTATAATCATTTCTAAAGATCGGTCCATCATTATTCCAACGATCTGATCAGTTCTAGCACCTTTATTTCGTAATACTCTAGCAACTTGATTTGCCTTTTCATTCAATTCTCGATATGTTAACATTTTTTCTTCAAATACTAAAGCAATACTATCTGGCGTTTTTGTAACCTGTTCTTCGAAGGAATGATGAATAGTTTGACCAAAAGGATACTCTATCCGAGTATCGTTAAAGTCATAGACTAATTGATCCTTTTCTCGCATTGATAACATTTGAATATCTTTTAATGTAGCATTCGGATTTTCAACGATCTCATCCAGAATGTGAACAAAATGGTTGCTCATCCTTTCAATTGTTTCTTTTTTGAATAATTTTGTTGCATAATTTAATATAAATATTATTTTATTTTCAATTTCATGAGCATTTAGAGTTAAGTCAAATTTTGTAATATTACTTTCGAATGCAAGTGGAATAAAATTTATCTCTCCTAAACTAATATTTTCATTTTCTGATGTGTTTTGTAAAGCAAATACTGTATCAAACAATGGACTTCTACTCAAATCTCTTTGAATGTCAAGCTTTTCTATCAACATCTCAAACTGATAATCTTGATTTTCGTAAGCTTTTAATGCTCTATCTTTTACATCAGCTAAAAACTCAACAAATAATCTATCACTCTCTGGGAAATTTCTCATCGCCAGAGTATTAACAAACATACCAATAATGTTCTCTAAATCTGCGTGTGGTCTTCCAGCTATAGGTGAACCAACAATTATATCTTCCTGACCACTGTGTTTTGACAATAGGATACTATAGGCAGCCAGCAATACCATATACATAGTGGCTCCTTGCTCTTTAGCTATACTATTTAGTTTAGCTGTCAATTCTTCTCCTATCTCAAAATTTAATTTATCTCCTTCATAGGCAATTATTGCAGGACGTAGATAATCTGTTGGCAGATTCAGTACTGGAATTTCTTCTGCAAAAACATTTAGCCAATATTCTTCCTGTTCTTTAATACGCTCTGAAGTAAATAGATCATTTTGCCATGCTGAAAAATCTTTATATTGAATTCTTAGTTCTGGTAAATCTTTTCCTTCATACATATTTACTAGTTCTTTCACTAAAATATTCATCGAAACACCATCTGAAATGATATGATGCATGTCAAATACCAATACTTGTTTATCTAATACTTTAATAAGTCCTACTCTTAATAATGGTGCTTTACTCAAATCAAATGGTTTCAAAAATTCTTTCATCAGCTCTTCAATCTGATTTTCTGCCTCTGTAAAATCTCGTATCTCTAGATTATCTAAAACTATATAGTCAAGATTAAATTTTACATTTTCATGAATACGTTGAACTGGTTGTCCTTCTACAAATTCAAAGGATGTTCTCAAACTTTCATGTTTATTGATCAATTCTTTAAATGCAGATTCCAGTCTTCCTTTATCAAAATCACCTTCTATAATCATCGCTCCTGGCATATTATAGCTTGTATTATTATCTTCAATCTGATTGAGAAGGAATAATCTCTTCTGAGCTGATGATAACGCATAATGCTCTGCGAAATCTACTGGCTCAATCTCTGAATATATACTCTCTTCAGTTGATTTGATTAACTCCGCAAGTTCTTTGATCGTTGGAGTCTTAAAGATCTGACCTAATGCTATCTCTACATTCAACTCTTTAAATGCTTTTGATACAACAGTCGTTGCCTTTAATGAATGACCACCCAACTCAAAGAAATTATCATTAATACCTATTTTCTCTAATCTGAGTACCTCTGACCAGATTTTAGCCAGTTTTATTTCGATCTCATTTTCAGGTGCTACATATTTTGTTCCAGTCTTCATACTTTTATCTGGCTCTGGCAGTGCTCTTCGATTTATTTTTCCATTTATTGTTTTTGGTAATTCATCCATCTTTATAAAATATGATGGAATCATATAATCTGGTAATATTTGAGCTAAGTATTTACGCAAATCAGAAACAGATGAGTCTTTTATTAAAACCAGATATGCACAAAGATATTTAGCTCCATCTATATCTTCACGGTCAATGACTATACTTTCATTAATATCTTCATGAGTCAATAACTGGGCTTCTATTTCTCCCAACTCAATTCTATGTCCTCTAATTTTAACTTGAAAATCAGTTCTACCCAAAAATTCAATGTTTCCATCAGGTAACCATCTAGCTAAGTCTCCTGTTTTATACATCCTTCTTCCTGGTTCAAACGGATTATTAATAAACTTATCTGCTGTTAAATCTAGAGCATTATAATAACCACGAGCCAAACCTTCACCTGAGATATAAATTTCTCCCGCTACTCCAATAGGAACTAACCTTTGATTTTTATCTAGAATATAGATACTTTTATTTGCTAATGGCGCACCAATAGGTACTGTGCTATATTTCTTTACCTTCTCTATATTTACCAGATATGCTGTTGAATCTACACAGCATTCAGCTGGACCATATATATTCGTTAAATTTGGTTTTGAAACGTTGAATTTATCTAAAAACTTAATAACAGTTTGACTTGGTAAAGCTTCACCACCAATTATAAAATGTTTTACTGGTATTTTTTCAACTGGCACCATAGCATTCAATATAAGACTTATATGTGCTGGAGTTCCATCTGAAATATCTATAGAATTTTCATAATAAAATTCTAATAAATCCTTACCACTCTTTCTAACTTCATCGGGCACAATATATAAAGAATGACCAAGAAGCAAAGACGCAAATATCTGTTGAACAGATGCATCAAATACATAAGATGCTAAAAGACAAACACGTAAGGAAGAATCATAATGAGAATAAATTTTATCGCTAAGTCCTGCAATTAAATTCAATACATTACAATGCTCAATCATTACACCTTTAGGTTTACCGGTTGTCCCAGAAGTATAAATAACATAAGCCAGATCTTGAGAAACATTGACTCCTTCAAGGTTTATGGATTCTCCCTGATATAATTCTTTCTCTTTTAAATCAATAATGGTTCCTTCAAAATTAACCTTATTGATGAAATCGCTTTGAGTTAATAAAATCTCAGTTTTAGTATCTTTAAGTAAAAAATTTATTCTTTCTTCAGGATAATCTGAAGAAATTGGTAAATATGATCCTCCTGCTTTCAAAATCCCCATAATTCCTATAATCATTTCGCATGACCTATCAACCATAATTCCTATAACTTGATCAGGGCCAACACCTCTTTCACGCAATAACCTGGCCAATTGATTTGATTTTTTATTTAACTCTTCATAGTTCATTTGAGCATCTTTATATACTAAAGCAATATTATCAGGTGTTCTTTCTACCTGCTCTTCAAAGAACTCATGAAGTGTAACTGAGTCTCTATACTCTGCGTTAGTATCATTAAATTCAAATAACAATTTATCTCTTTCTTCATTAGACAATAGATCAATCTCAGCAAGCTTGATCTTTGGATTCTCTACAATTGCTTTTAAGATATTCTCAAAATGCTCTACCATTCTTTGGATTGTGTTCTCTTTAAATAGCCCTGTACGATATTCTAAAGAACATTTAATCTTTTTAACTTCTTCTTCTGCCATTAAAGTCAAATCAAACTTGCTAATTTTATTATCATTATCATATGGTGTAAACTTTAATCCGTTTAATGAATACTCCTGATGTTCTATATTTTGTAGTACAAACATTACATCAAAGAGTGCATTTCTGCTTAAATCCCGTTTAAGGTCAAGTTTTTCAACTAACATCTCAAACTGATAATCTTGATTTTCGTAAGCTTTTAATGCTCTATCTTTTATATCAGCTAAAAATCCCAGAAATGATTTGTCACTCTCTGGAAAATTCCTCATTGCCAGAGTATTAACAAACATACCAATAATGTTCTCTAAATCTGCATGTGGTCTACCAGCTATTGGTGAGCCAACTATTATATCTTCCTGTCCACTGTATTTTGACAATAGGATATTATAGGCAGCCAATAATACCATATACATAGTGGCTCCTTGCTCTTGAGCTATACTATTCAGTTTAGCTGTCAAATTTTCTCCTATTTCAAAGCTTAATTTATCTCCTTCATAGCTCATTATGGCTGGGCGTGAATAGTCTGTTGGTAGATTCAGTACTGATATTTCTCCTGCAAAGATGTTTATCCAATATTCTTCCTGTTCTTTTATGCTCTCTGAATTAAATAAATCATTTTGCCATGCCGAAAAATCTTTATATTGAATTCTTAACTCTGCCAATTCATTATCTTCATACATTTTCGCTACTTCACTTGTTAAAATATTTAATGATGTACCATCTGAAATGATATGGTGCATATCAAAGATTAATATAGCAGTAGATTCACCTTTATTCTCAGAATCTATACAAATAGATGGTACATTAGTAATAATTCCAACTCTAAATAATGGTGCTTGACTTAAATCAAACGGTTTTATGAAATCATTAATTAAAATATTCAAATTTATATCTTCACTATCTTCCATTACATTAAAATCAATCAAATTAATTTTAAAGTCTATATCGTTATGTACCTTCTGCTTGAGCTCCCCATCTACAACAACAAATGACGTTCTAAAAGATTCATGTCTTTGAATCAACTTCTTAAAAGCTAATTCAAAACGTTCAAAATCAAGATTTCCAGTAATTTTTACTACTCCAGACATATTATAAGCAGTATTAATACCTTCCAACTGATTCAATAAAAATAGTCTTTTCTGAGCTGATGATACTGAATAATACTCCCCCTCTTCAATTGGTTCAATATCAGAATAAATACTCTTTTCTGATGATTTAATACACTGAGCCAATTCTATTATCGTTGGAGTTTTAAATATTTGTCCAATTGTCAGCTCTACATTCAATTCTTTAAATATTTTAGTAATCAGGGTCATTGCCTTTAAAGAATGACCACCTAACTCAAAAAAATTATCAGTAATTCCAATCCTCTCAACATCCAAAACATCCAACCATGTATTTATAAGCTTTTCTTCCAAAGGATTTGTTGGTGCTACATATTCTTTTTCTCCATCACTACTAGCGTCTGGTTTAGGTAAAGCCTTTCTATCCACTTTTCCGTTCTGATTAATAGGGAATTTATCCAACCTTGTAAAATAAGATGGAATCATATAATCAGGTAAAACATTAGCAAGATATTGACGTAATTTAGAAGTACTTATCATTTCTAATGAAACATAGTATGCACAGATATATTTATCACCTTTATTATCTTCTCCTGCGACAACCATACTTTCTTTTATCGCTGCATGATTTGATAAATGAAAATCAATTTCACTTAATTCTATTCTGAGTCCCCTGATTTTCACCTGGAAGTCCATTCTTCCCAAAAATTCAATATTACCATCAGGTAACCACCTTGTTAAGTCACCTGTTCTGTACATCCGTTCACCAGTCATTATCGGATTCTCTACAAATTTTTCAGCAGTCAATTCTGGTTTATTTAAATAACCTCTAGCCAGACCATCTCCAGATATGCATAATTCACCTAGTACACCTACAGGTACTAATTTATTATATTTATCAAGAATGTATAATTGAGTATTACCTATAGGTTTACCGATTGGTATTGTTTTGCGTAATTCTAAATCAGTTGGGCAATCAAAGTAAGAAGCATAGATAGTTGCTTCAGTTGGCCCATATAAGTCAAATATTCTCGTACCATTACTATGATGTAAGAGTTTATTAAACCTCTGTAACTGTTGTGGTTTTAGAGCTTCACCACTCGCAAATACATACCTTAAACTTTCCAATCTATCTAAACCAGAAAAATTCTCTAAATAATCCAAAAACGCATTCAACATAGAAGGAACAAAATGCATCGTTGTTACCTGATATTTTTCAATTGTCTTAATGATTATCTCTGGATCTTTTTCACCATTTGGCGTAAGGAAACATACTTTCGCGCCTACTAAAGACCACCAAAATAGTTCCCAAACAGATACATCAAAAGTAAATGCCGTCATCTGAAGAATGACATCTTCTTCTACAAGCTGATATCTTTTTTGCATCCAGTTCAGTACATTAATTACAGATCTATGCTCGATCATTACACCTTTAGGCATACCAGTAGAACCAGAAGTATAAATTATATAAGCTAAATTTTTAGAATTTGTTATACATTCAAGATTGGATTTATCACCAGCATATAATTTATTATCCTTTAGATCTACTACCTCACATTCAACATCCATCTTATTTAATAAATCAGTTTGGGTTAATAATATACTTAAATTACTATCATCAAGTAAATAGTCTATTCGTTGTTCCGGATAAGCAGGAGAGATAGGAAGATAAGCTCCTCCAGCTTTTAAAATTGCCCATAAAGCAAGAGACATTTCTATTGATCTTTCTATCATAACACCAACTATCTCATCATTTTGCACACCTTTCTGCCTTAATACTCGAGCTAATTGATTTGATCTCACATTTAACTCACAATAAGTAATCTCCTGATCTTCAAAAACTACTGCTATTTTATCTGGTGTTTTTTCTGCCTGTTCTTCTAGTAATAAATGAATGGATTTAGTTTTAGAATATTCTAACTTTGTAGTGTTAAAATCGTAAATTAATCTTTTCTTTTCTTCGTCAGATAACATTTCTATTTGAGAGATAGATATTGTGGAATCAATAATAACTGCTTTAAAAATTTGTTCAAAATGATAAGCTAGTCTTTTAATCATTTCTATATTAAATAATTCTGAATTATATACAAAGTTTAATTTTATTCCTTCAAAAGTATCAATAATAAGAGTCAAATCATAATTAGTTCTTTCATGGGCAGTAAAGGTATTAATTCTTAAATTTGAATCCAGGCTATCTAAAGGATAATTTTCAAAAACCACAATAGTATCAAATAAAGAATTCTCATTACCCATCTCACTATATGCTTTTATGTCTACCAAAGGTGTATTCTCGTAAGCTCGTCTTTTTTGCATATCTTCCCCAACATTCTTTAACAAATCAGAAACTTTAATATCCCCTTCACATTGAATTCTTAAAGGAATAGTATTTATAAATAAACCAACTATATTTTCAATACCTAAAATTTCTTCAGGTCTTCCTGATACGGTAGTGCCGAACAAGACATCACTTGCATTATGGTATTTTTGTAATAATATTCCCCAGAGGGTATAAAATATAGCACCTACTGTCAAATTTCTTTCTCGACTCAGTGCTTCTAAACTTTCTTTTGAAGTTGTTGACAATTTTACAATGTACTCTCCTTGTTCTAGATCAACTATTTCATTCTTCTGCGAACTTGGTAATGATGTCTTCAAATCAAATCCTTGTAAGTAATTTGTCCAATATTTTTCCTGCATATCTTTATCAAGTGTTCGAACCCATTTTAAATATTCTTTAAATTTAGCTTTAACAGGTCTGTGAGGAACTCTACCATGATCAAATTCATTATAAGTTTCAAAAAACTCTCTTAAAATAATACCATTACTCCAGCCATCATAAATTATATGATGATTATTAATAATAATTTCATAATTTGCTTCTGCTAATTTACATAAAGTAATGCGCAATAAAGATTCTGTTTCTAAATCAAACCTTTCTTTCCTATCTTCCTCTCTTATATTTTCCAGGATTACTTGTTTATTAACTTTATCTTCTACATCAAAAATATCAATAAACTTTACTGGAATTTCTACCTCTTTTAAAATAATTTGTATTGCTTTTTCTGTTTTTTTCCATTTAAAAACAGAACGTAACATCTCATTTGTTTTAACTACTGATTGCCAGGCTTTTTTGAATGTATCAACATTTATTGCTCCATCTACGTTTATTGAGATTTGCTCAATATAATTAGTACTAACCTTATCATTTAAATAATGAAATAATATTCCCTCTTGCATTGAGCTAAGACTTAATATATCCTCTATGTCATGCTTTGATATTTTAGTAGTCATCAAAATTCCTCCTTTTATTTGAATTTTTTAGCTTTTATCCCAATATAAACCTGGTAACTTTATTTTTGTAAAAAAAAATTATAATTATGGTTGATATACATTTATTGTATTATAAAAGTCTTTTATTGTCAACCACGCTTATTTTTGTTAACAACGTATTATTGTAGTGAAACATTTAACTACGAATGTATTTTCAATTAATCTGAAATTGTTTTTATTATTTATTTTTCTTTATGTCTATGTTATAATCTATTAAAAAAATAGCTCACCATCTCTTAAAAAAAGATGATGAGCTTAAAGTCGAGATAATAACTGCGTTATTATCTCTTAAGTTTAACAACTTTAGAAGGATATATGAACTCCCACTGAAATTTTGGAATTATTCTAGTACTTTCATCTCATAGAATTTATAAGAGCTTTTGGGATGGTTATTTTTTGATTTATTTCTAATTTATCGGGATTTTCTAGATTATTATATTCAGCCAAAACATCCATACTTACCTTATATCGACGAGCAATCTTCCAAAGAGTATCTCCTTTTTGAACTACATATATAAGATAAGACGGCGGACATAATTCGTCAACTATTGGCGAGACTTCGACCAGATCAACAACACATTCAACTTCTATCATACTAGTTATTTTAGCTAATTTTTCTAAAATCATATTTACTTCTAACGTTCTGGCATTGAGAACTTGACAAGAAGTACGTTTAACTTCGACTTCTACATAGACATCCATACCTTCTTCACAATTTTCAATAGGAATATAGTTATTAAAATCAAAATACTCTTTTAGGGAAACAGTAACTTCATCATGACAATAATCTTCGTCTGCTACATAATACGCTGTACCTTCTATATTCCCTTCTACTACAACGCCACCATCATTAATCATACTAGTCAAATCTTTTACTCGACTATAACAAAGAAGAATTCTTTTCACATCAGATCTGGTTGGAGGAATATTAATCCGATGAACAATAGCATCTCTAACCCTATTTCGGCCAATCACTTCTTCCATCATGTATGTAACTTTTTCTGTATCAACCTTATCATTTAAAATGTCAGTCACTACTGTTAAACGACGAGGTTTAGTAAGTTTTACATAACATTCTACCTGACCAACAATCCGAATTTTATCATCTGCTATTTTTTGTAAATTCAACTCGATCAGTTTATAATTTCCGTAAACATTCATTCCAGGTTGAGCACCATAAAGATCAATCGTATGGCTAAACTCAATCCGTTCATCTAAGATCTGAATTCCTTCTTCCTCTGATTTATAAAGAACTCTAATCTCCATTACTCCTTCACAGGCCACAGAATGTTCCATCGTCTTATATTCTGTCTGAATAACCTCTCCAGTAATAGATAAGAGATTCTCGGTTCCAGGGAAACTATCTATCGTAACTTCTCTAGAAACTGTCCCCCGAATACATTCATCACCAACCCATTCTTCAATTCTAAGATGTTCTGTAATAACCTCTTCTTCAGGAAGCCCATTAACCTCACTGATACACTGAAAATCTCTTATTTCACTGACAGAACAGTATTTGATTAAAGTAATTGCAACCTCTAAAACATCAGTCTCCAGAACTTCAAAAGTTATATCAGCAACACGAATATTCAAGAAAACATTCATTCCAGGTTCGGCTTCAGAAATATCGACAAAATTCTCAAACTCAATTTTGGCATCCTGATAATATGTACCAATATAGTTTTGATCATCATCATCTACTTCTTCTACATTGTACATAATCTCTATATGGAGCACTCCATTAATCTCTACACCACCATCAACGATCATTGCTTTCATATCTTTAACCTTAGCTTTTACATCCAATATTTCATTTACCTGACCATCAGTCTTGTGATTCATTAGCTCAATGTCGCCTGAAACTACGTCTTTGACCATTTCCCGAGCAAGAACTACTTCTGCTTTAACTCTTTCTTCTTTAAATTTAATAGCCAACTCCTCTTCCTCCTTTCGTATATCCTATAAAATCGAGATAGGCAAAAATTTGCTTTTACACTAATATATATAGCCCCTGTTTAAAAAATATGCCATAACTCGTATAATTTTTTGCACCATAATAAAGATTTGAGCATATGATATAGAATAATGTATTTGGGGAGGGACTAATTATGCCTTTTGGTTACTCAGAAAAAATCTTTTCCCGTCCAGCTGTTGAATATATCCCCTTACTTCCACTTGAATCACATAGTATCGAAAAAGATTTATTTTTTAAAAAACCTAAATTAATCTTAATACAAAATAATGAATCGAATGGCTCAGTATTATTAAAAGAATTATTACCAGAATTTTCTATAATTACTGAGGAAGAGTTAGGTTTAGCAGTAATTAACGCTAGTTTTGAAACAATCAAATATCGTGGGAATTATATTTCAGTTGTTATAAAAAATTCTCCTGGGTATCATCAAACAATAAAAATTGCAACCCGCTATTTTTATAAATCACATTTAATATTTGTACTTATTGATAAGAACGGAAAAATCTATAGTCAATCACGTTTCAATACCCCTAATAAACGATAACTCATCTCTAATCCAAAAGAAAGTTTCATTTTTCTTGATTTTTGAGGATGACCCTCTAACATATACTCATAATCTTTAATAAATGCACATACTCGAGGTATAACTCGAAACGTTTGATAAAGTTCATCCTCTAATGAAACTTTCTCTGTTATCTCCACTGGAACAGTCAATACCTTCTTCTTCTGACGTCCCCATATATTTAAATATTTGATCTTAATCTCCGCCTCTCCAACCAATTTCAACTCTTCTCCCGATAATTTAATCTGATAATCTCTTAAGAACAACTGTAAATCCTCAATCACCTTTACTTGTTGAAAAAAAACCTTATCGCTAATCGATATTCTATAACTTAAGTTTTTCGCAACACTCCCCATCTGTAAAATTGGTCTTAAGCTTTCTTGAAAAACACCTTCACTTACTCCTATCACCAATTTTTCTTCTCGTTTTTGAAAAACTTGATAATCAATATTTATCAAATATTGAATTCGAATTAAACTACCATCCTCAAGCATCTCCTGATCTAGCACTTGAACTCCAGGATCAACAATGATACTTAGATTCAATAAGGTCTTATTACAAGGCAAAAAACGATAAAAAGAAAATTGTTTGGAAATATGCATTTCGCCTTCCTGAGTTAAATAATAAATCGCCAATTCTCCTTCTCCCTTAACCACCCAACCCCCCTGAACAGTTCTAATCTGACAACCTTTAATTCTGCTATCTATTCTTAAAATTTGACTGGCATATCTAAGTAAATAAACCTTTTCCGAATCTTCAAAAAAAATTTGATCCGCATCAATCAATTCATTAACATAAAATTTTTCTTGGTTTACTTCTTCTAATTCTCCTGATACAGCGGTGATCACCGAATCTAAAAATTGATAATAAAAAAAACCTTGATAATCAATCATAGTTTCCATGACTAACTTCTCATTTTGAAATTCCCAAGCTGGAATGGTAATTATGGGATCCATCTGCCAAAATCCTTTTATTTCGATATCAAAATTTTTTAGTTGGATTCTTTTATTAATCCTTTTTAACCATTGATGGGAGCATTCCTTTCCTTGAACTGTGATATAAATAAGGGTATATTCTAGTTCACCGCTTAAAAGAAGGTTCTCCTTTGTCTGTTCTATCTTTAACTTTTTAAATTCACAGTAAATTTTAATTACTTCTTTTATCAATAACACCTTTAGCTCAATAACTTCTTTAACCATCTGGTTATCTCTCAGCATCTGGCTAACATTTTCCACCTGTATAGTTTTCAACTCAATATCATCAGATAAAGGACATGTAGTTAATTCTCCCGTATAATAGTTGTATTCTTTTTTTTGTAATAATTGAACTGTACAATGATATAACACCATTAATTCTCCATCTTCTAAAATTAAATCACCTAGACTGATGGTAAGTAATGTTTCATCTGACTTTCTACTCATCTCTTCAGAAATTGGAAGAAAGAAATTTTCTTTTGCCTCAAAAAAAAAGGTTGCCATTTTTTGCTGATCAGTTACATACTCTCCTTGAAATGAAGAAAAAATATCTATAAGACAACCATTATTAATCAATTCGACTTTATGATTTTTAATTAAACCAACCACTTTCGAAACTATAAAAAAATCTTCTGGCAGTATAATAGGGTATATTTTTAAAAAACTCTCCTTAAATTTTCCTACTTTTTTCAAAAAAAATCCCGATTTTTTTTGAAATTCTTTAATCAGGTTACGATAACACTCTTTAACCTGATATTCAGCCAAAACCAATTTCATTTGAAATTGCTGTTTTAAAAAAACCTGTCCTTTCGTACGAATTAAATGGTGTTGAATCTTTTCAATGCTAACTTCAATCTCGAAATTCAATAAATTTGTTTCCTTAATATCAGAAAGGGGAACTAAATAAGTAAAACAATAAATCTGGCTTATGGTTTCTTGCTTAAAACTCATATCTTCAAGAATTGAACCACTTATCATTAGTCCATCTGATCTTAGATATTTTTTAACCTCCTTAATTTCGGCATTCAGATTAATATTCTGTTCCACTGAAAGGTTTAGAGGCAGCTCAAAATTAAGAACAAACTGATAGTTAACTAAATTCACTAATTTTTCTACACAAATCTGTTCCAAATGCCTCCCCTCCTTTCTCTATAAATGTATGCCATTATAATAAAAAAAATGAACGGGTAAGTTTTCACCTCACCCGTTCTTTAGCTTATAATATAATCTCAAAATATTAACAATCATAACCACCGATAATCTCTGGTATAGCAATTTGAACAGTTTGAGTAACTTTGACAAAAATTTCTAATACAATTTTTTGTCTTAAGAGAGTACTTGGTGGATCTAGCTCTGGCTTTACAAACTCGATAACTGGATTGATATCAGCATCCATACCTGGCTCAGCACCCTGAACATCTACAAAAGTACTAAATGGTACATCTTCACTCTGATGTCTTTCGATATTCTCTTCATCTATGAAGTAAATCTGCTTGTGAACAATACCTTGGATGATTACTTTATCTCTAATAATAGTACAACGAACATCTTTCACAACCGCATCAATCTCTTTTATTTTAATTGCACAAATAGGAAGTTCAAAAACATTTTCTAAAAGAATCTGACATACATTTTCACCAATAACTTCTGGAATCTTTAGGAGAATATCGTCACCAATAACTAGATTTAATTGAACTGTTTCAGTAATTTTAACAAAAATCTCAAGAACAATTTCTTGATCAAGAATTGTACCATCATCACTTAGTTCATGTTTGATGAACTCGATAATTGGATGTATTTGACAGTTGTTGCCAGGTTCTGCACCAGGTACATCTACAAAAGTACTAAATGGTACATCTTCACCAATATGACGTTCAATATCGTCTGTATCAATGAAGAAAACCTGTTTATGAACAATCCCCTGTATGATTACTTTATCTTGAATAACCTCACAGGTAATATCCCGCACCTCTGCATCGATATCTACAACTTTGATCGCAGGGATAGGTAGTTCCAAGCTATTAGGTACCAGAGTTTGCACAGAGTTTTCTCCAACAACTCTTTCTAATTTAACTAGTGGGCCCTCTCCTACTTCTACAAAGATTTGTTGTGTATCAGTTACCTTAACAAAGAATTCAATTACAACTTTCTGATGTAGGACACACCCATCACAAATTAATTCCGTACTGATATGTTCGATTACTGGATGAATCTGAACATCCATACTTGGCTCGGCACCAGGTACATCAACAAAGAAGCTAAATGGAATGTCTTCAGATTGATGCCGAACAACATTATTTTCATCAACAAAAAAGATTTGCTTATGAAGAATCCCCTGAACAATCACCTTATCCGTAATCACTGTCACTGTAAGGTCACAAATTTTTGCCTGCACATCTCTAACCTTGATAGCACAGAAATCTAAACACAAATCTGTCACCAACATTTGTTGAGTTGTATTTTCACCTACCACAACAGGCACCTTAACGAGTTCTAAGCACGATGTATTATTAACCTCAAACATATTGCTCCCCCTTTCTGGTAAGCTATTGGAAAACCTCTCGGGTAATCTTTGAATGTTACTATCAACTTGTAAATCAGAATTACAATCCTCTAAAATCCCCCCCCCTTCAGTAGTAGAACATTCAGGTCTATTTTGCATCATCTTGATATATTGGCCTTCTAACTCTTCTCGAGTAATAGTTGGCGAATTACGCGGTCTAAAGTTTAAGGCTTTTAACCAACTTAAATTTCCAGCTACTGACCAGACTTCTTTAAAATTATCTGTTTCTTGCCATTGATATAAAAAATATAAACTACTCATCAAAAATCCCATCATCATACACAGCATGACAAACAGTTCGAACATACCACCATTTCCCTCCTTTCTCTAATCGTCTAAATATAGCGACTAACTTCTCTATATAGTATGGAGTTAAAGAAATATGTGTGAAGAGATTTTTTATGTTTTGAGGAGAAAAAGCGTAGGTGAGAACGCTAGCATTTTCATCTACACCTTCCTCCGTTCTATAGTATATTACCTGACCTTGCACTCTGTGATTAGATCTTAATCTACTTCGTAATTTTTACTAGACAATTTCTACAGAAACTACAACATCAACAGGTGTTGGCCCTAGTCCAACTACATCCAATATAAGAATTCTCTTGGTTACAGTCACAATTCCAGGGCCAGTCACATCTGTCAGTACAGTAATAATTCGCTGATCTGTTACTTTAAATCTAAAGGTAAGTAAAATAATCTGATTCAACGTTGTGCCATCAGGACTTAAGTCAATCTCAATGTTATTAATTTCAACAAAAGCTTCCGGTACATTAAAGCTAGCTTGAACAGCAGGATTTGTGTAAGTGATATCAAAAGGCACTTCTTCTGTCTCAATTGCTTCCTCGCCACCTACTGTCTCATAAATTACATCTTTCACTAACGTACCTGTGAAACGAACACCGCCAGCGATAGCCACAGCTGTAAAATCTTCAACAATAGCTTCTATATTTAAAATTTCAGCCGCAGGTGATGTCAATTCTACTGAGTTCTCTACTGGTTCTGGTCCAAAGGTTAATAACTCTGGATCTTCGCCAAGAGGTGTAACAGGAATGATGACAACTTCTGTATTTACCTCAACTTCTTCTGTAACAATTTCTGGCCCGGTTACATTTGTAATAACTTGAACCTGTTCTGCTTCTGTGGTTCCAAGAATAAATTTAAAGACAATCACTTGATCTAATTGACAACCATGCACTAATTTAAAGCTTAAATTCTCAATTTCTATTTCCAAATCATCAATATCAGAATCTGGTGTAACTCCTGGGACTTCTATCAAAAATTCAAATGACACGATTTCAGTTATCTGACGCACAATATCATTTAAGTCTACTACAGTTATTTGTTTAACAACCTCACCACTAATTAAAATTTGACCTTCCAATGCGATAGCTTCTACATTCTGAATTGTTGGTTCTATAGATTTAACTTTTACAACTGGAAAAGGTAAACAAAATGTATTACTTAAAATCTCTTGAACCTCTACCTCTTCTCCAGAAACAAGACGTATTACCTCACTGGAAATGTTAATTGGTAGTATAGCTTCAGGAAGGACTTCTTCAACTAAAAGCTGTTTGGTATTTTCACCAATTACTTCTTTCACTTTCAAAAGAGGCCCACTACCTAGAACCACATTAATTTGAGTCATTTCTGTTACTTTTACAAAATATTGAACAACAACTTTTTGATGTACTGAATTATCTGATCTTAGTTCAAAAACGACATCCTCAATTACTGAACTAAAATCTACATCATGATCTGGCTCTGCACCAGGGATATCTAAAAAGTTACTAAATTGAACATCTTCTGCTTGATGGCGTTCCATATTATTCTGATCAATATAGAAAATCTGTTTATGCAAAATACCCTGCACGATCACTTTATTATTAATTATCACTGTACGTAAATCTCTAAAGGATGCTAAGATCTCTTTCACTTTAATTGCCTGAAGATTAAGAAAAATGTCGCTAGTAATCAAATCCTGTTTTATCTCTTCTCCAATTACTATCGGCAGTTTAATCAATGGGCCAATTCCAGTGCAAATATTCATTTGTATTGTTCGATGTACTTTAGCAAATATTTCAAAAACAATCTCCTGGGATAAAATATCTCCAGGGATTTCATTCAACTCTCGTTTAATCAATTCTATAGTCACATTTACCTGTACATTATCTCCCAGCTCTGCACCTGGAATATCTATAAATGAACTATATGAAATATCTTCAGCCACATGTCGCTCAACATTTTCTTCATCGACAAAGAAAACTTGTTTATGAATAATCCCTTGAACTATAACTTTATCCCTAATTACTTCTGTATCTGTCACATTGATAGTAGCAACTATATCACTAATTTTTATCGCAGATACTGGCAATTCAACTTCATTTGTAACCATTTCCTGTTTTATATTTTCACCAATCACTTCTTCCACTTTGACCAGTGAACCATAAGGATCAGTTGCAACATTCAACTGCACCTCTTCTTCAACTTTGATGAAAATTTGTAAAATAATCTTCTGGGCCAATGATCTCCCATCTTCACTTAATTCAGCTTTGATATGTTCTATAATCACATCTACTTGCGCTTGCATACCAGGTAATGCGCCTGGAATATCAATGAAAGTACTGAATTTTACATCTTCAGGAAAATGCCTAACTACACCTTCCAGATCTACAAAAAATATCTGCTTATGAACAACTCCCTGAATTATCACTTTATCCATAATAATATCTATCTTAATATCCCTAACATCTGCACGAATCTCTTTAATTTTTTCCGCTTGAACAGGAAGTCTTACTCCCCTAACCTGTTCATTCTTTATTCTACCATTCAATATTTTAGCCTCCCTTCATTGGTTAGTTACTTTATTATATGGCGCATAAGATAGAATTGTTAAAAAAAGCCGATCTGCTTAATGCAGATCGGCTTTGAGTAAATCATATTTTATCTTCCAACAAACATCTGTGTAAACATTTTACCATAAGAACCACCATCGACAATCCCAATTCCAATATGAGTATAAGCAGAATTTAGGATATTAGCACGATGCCCAGAGCTATTCATCAAATTGGTATGAGCTCTACTTACAGAACCTGCACCAGCTAAATTCTCACCAGCTGTACGATAAACGATACCAGCATTTTTCATCATTGTAAAAGGTGAGCCATATGTCGGTGAAGTATGACTAAAGTAATTCTTATCAATCATATCCTTACTCTTCAATCTTGCTAGTCGAACCAAGTCCATATCGATCTTCAAAAGAACTAGTCCATTCTTATTTCGTTCACTATTAACCAAATCAAACATCTGCTTTTCATCAGCAGTTAATCCCTGAACTTGACTGTTTGAAGGAGTAGATGGTTTTACAGTCTGAACAGGGGTTGGTTCAGTTGGGGTAGGAGATGGTTTCGAAGGAATAGGCTGAGATACAGGTGTGTTAACTTTAGTTGTTATTACTTTTTTCAACTCTGCTAACGTTTTAGTATCAACTCGACCTGTTGCACTCAAATTATTTTTCTTCTGGAAATCTAATACAGCCTTTAAAGTATAATAACCATATCTACCATTCTCAGTACGTAAATCATATCCTAGATTTTTTAAATACTTTTGTACTTCCAACACCTTAGTTCCAGTTGAACCATACTTTATTTCAGAACTTGTTGTTCCTGTATAGCTTTTCTGAAAAGTCGGACTACTTGTGGAATATCTAGTAGAATAGTTGGAATCCGAATATCGCCAGGTGTATGCTTCGGCTCTTTGGAAAGGAAAAGTTGTGATCATTACCATAGCCAATAATGTGAATATTAGCACTTTTTTTAGCATGTTTCTCCTACCTTTCTTTAATTTTATTACTATGAGTAGTATAACATAAGCACTCTTAATAAAACTAGCTGTAAATCATGGCAAAAAAAGAACTCCTGCTGAAACAGAAGTCCTCACCTTATTTGAATAAATTGTTGTACAAACATTTTTCCACAAATTGAACTAGAGATTGAAATGCTGGACTTTCAACCTGACTAACACCTCCCGAGCGAAGAGTATATCATCTTCTTTGCAGGAAGCGAAGGGTAATTTTTGCTCTTTTGTTAGATATTTTTTATACTTAACTCAGATAAGTTTCGATAAAATAATCTATCACTAATAAAATCCTACCTTTATAATATAAGGTAGGATTTTTAAGCATTTTTCTTATTAAATTCTCTTTCAGTTCTCTCCATTATCCCTTTTATGCTTTTATACATATAAGACAGTTCACATTTTTCACAGTTTGACTTACATGTTTTACAGCTTTCTATTTCTTTAATGTCCAACATTTTGCTTATTCTTATATTTATTTCCCTTAATTCTTTTTCATTTAATCCATCTTCATTCATTATTTTAAATAGCATCGACCTATGTACAAATCTAGCGTCACTTAAAACCAGAACTCTTTCATAAATAGTCCCATCGTCTTTTATATGAGGAAAGTAATATAAGTCATAAAAATCCTCATCTCTATTTTTTATTTTGTTGTACTCTAATAATGCTTTGTTATAATCCTTAACATATGAATAATTATCTGGCACAGGTTGTCTTAAAGATTGAATAGGGATAATGAATATATTATCAGTAAATTCATTTGTGAATTCTATATTTTGTAACATTAGCACTTTCCTAGCTTTTGCTCTTTAAACAACAAATACTTCTGGCGAATATGGCTTGCCCCCATCAAAAACTGGTTCAAATCCATATTCTTTAATTACCAATTTTCCCCCAAACTCAGAGTTGACATGTAATTCTTTACTTTTCAAAACACTTCTATCAGTATCATCATCAAATTCAAAAAAGCCTAAAGGTAATTTCTCATTAAATTCAAAACCAGATCTTACAACAATATTACTCTTTAAATCAGAATCTTTTATAGTTTGACCCATAAAAAACACCTACATTTCTTTTAACTCTTCACAGCTATTTTTTTTGATATCTTCATATAAATCATAGTCATCATCACTTAGTAAGGTTTTTTTTGCATTCATAATATCTTTTTTAGATAACTTGATTTTAACTAATTCCTTTTTGAATAAATAATCATTAAAATTTATTAACTTACCCATAAAAATAACCCCCTTTTTTTATAAACAGGTTATTTTGTTAATTTAAGTGTATCACAATAACTGGTAATTGTAAAGATCTAAATTCGGTATCTGCTGTTCATATATATTATACAATTTTCAATAATATGTTCACAAAAATTCGCTGTCTTCTTATTTTTTACTATTACCAATAACTCCTGCAAATATTTAAAAATTCCCGTGCTTATCTGATTTCTTTAAATCTAGATAATTCATCCCGAATTATTCATGAAACTTTAAAATAAAAGGATACATCATATTAACATACTCTAAGTTACAACAAATGTAAAAATTGTTTTGACGGATTCACTTTCATTATTTATTCTCAAAAAAAGAAAGTCAGATAAACTATTACTCCTAAAAAAAGTATAGACTTATCCCTTGGTCTTACTTTCTAAATTTTGATTTTACAGAAATGACGTCGTTACTGTCATCCAAACGAAGGTAATAACTCTATTCGTTCAAACAGATCAACGAAAAAACATTTGTATGGATAACTACTACAAAGTTTGAACGTACTATATCTCCCTGAGCGGATAAAGCGACCAGCCACTTTCGTGAGCAATGTTCGTAGCGTATGCATTCGTTTTGGCTTTTCATGCTCTGGAAAACACAACCGTCTCATAAGGTTGTTTAGGTTATAAGCCAGAACCATTTGCATCAGCCTATTAGCATTTGTCATATAAGAAGAATGGCTCAAGGTGTCCATCCCGAAATCAAGTTTAGCTTCTTTAATGAAGTTTTCCATAGTGCCACGTTTGCTATAGAATCTGATGACATCTTTGGCACTAGCTTCCATAGAAGTAACTACGAAAGTATAACTCGGCAGAAGTTCTCCTCCTTTTCTTTGAATTTTGCAAACGACTCGGCGCTCCCTATCCCAGGTCTTCGCACGGTACATAAATTCACCGTAAAGGGTATGCATTTTTGTAAAATCAGAACCATACTGATCATAAAACTTCTCAGTTAGTTCTGTAGCCAACTTTGAAAGAACAGCATTTACCTTTAGACGAATGACATATGCAACGCTATGTTTGTCGGCTAATTCATAAAGCTTTGGCATAGCAAAACCACTATCAGCACGAATGACCAAAGAGGTGTTTTTATGCATCTTTCTATAGCCTACAAGAAAGGGACCCATAAATCTGGTAACATTCCTGGAGGTGTAAACATTGCTACTTCTAAGTTCTGCCTTGATGAGATCGCCAGTCATTCAGTCAAACACCATAAGTGGGTGGAAACCAGTAGAACTGTAGTGAAAATTATAAGCGGAACCATGTTGCTTTCCATATGTATTAATGTGTGTGGAATCAAGGTCAAAAATAATGGATTCAGGATGCTCTATTTTGTAAGCACGATCAAGAAGTTCTGTATTAATACATTCCATCATCTTAAAAGTACTTTTATTGAGCTCATTATTTCGTCTGGAAACTGTAGGCTGTGAAGCTAGTCTATCAGTGTTTAAAATTTCTTTGAAGACAGGATCCACTCGCAATTCATCAGAGGCATTATCCGTATGATAGCCAGCAATGAATTTATAGATATTTTGCAGAATCACATCAGCCCTCCTGTAAGTCAAATGCGATTCAACAACCTCATCATTTTCAAAAATTTCTTTAACGAGTTTGCTGAATCCAATTTTTTCATCGAAACTTCTATAAGCTAAAAGTCCTGAATCAGAAGATAGATTACCACCTTTGAAATTTAGTGAAAGTTTGTTATTGAAATTTAGTGATTTAACCTGTATAATTGTCATAGAAAAGAGCCCTCTTTCTTTTGATAATTTTGTTTAGTCACTTAATTATATCAGATTTGAGGGTTCTTTTCTTCTTTATTTTTATCACCCAATGGGTGAAAGATTCTTATAGGCTAAGTATTTGATTTTAGCTGTATATGGCTGTTTTTATACTGCTACGTGAATAATTCGGGATCATTTATATCAATATCCCTTTCATGGCTCTCCGTCAAATGTTGTGAAAACTGCTTAACTCCATTAAATCATATTAATTGCTGTTTTCAAAAAAATACTTAATTTTGCTCAGTTATTCTATTTATTTAACCACGCATCTTATACAACATTGTGTGAAATACTCTTCTTAGATTCATAATGTTCGGTACTCCATACCCAATCCTTTTGACCAACTTAATCTTGTTATTGATCCCTTCTGTAAAACCATTGGTAACTTTGTTGTTGAAGTAATTTAAAATATTATCTTCCCATGTTTTGATTGTTCTCTTTGCTTTGATAAAGAAAGTCAGCTTGCTCTCTGAAATTCTGTTATACCAAGTTTGCAAAGCATCCTTGGATTCCTGGATGTCTCCTAGTTGGAGGAAGTCTCTGAACTCTTCCTTAAGTTCCCAGGCTTTCTCAAGAATCGGACTTAATTCAAAGAGTTTTAAAAGTCTTTGATGCTCTTTATCTGTTAACTCTTCACCGGCTTTTTTCAGCAACATGCGACTCTTATAAAACATTTTTCTCATCGTCTCATCAACTTGATTTTGGACTTGCTGCCGAGTATCATCAAGTGCTTTATTCATTAGGGTTACCAGATGAAATTTGTCCACAACTATTTTATCTGGTAAATCAAGCAGTTTTGTGGTATGATGATTATGCATTTGCTAGACTCCTTTTTGTTGAATTTTTGTTGGCAAACTAACTATTCAACGGAGTTTAGCAAATGCCTTTTTATTTTACTGACATTTTTTTCTTCACAACATTAATTATACACCCTTGCATTTTTGTTATATTTCTCAGAAGATGTCATATATTGAAGAAAAATTAATTAGTCTTAATAACGATACGCTTTACCGTGACTATTTAAAGGGACATATAACAAAGTAGACTGCTAAAAAAGCAGTCTACTTTAAATAAGGCTTCCGGCGATTTATCAATCGCTAATTAAGGTATCTTTACTTTTATTATATGCAACACAGCGTAGTTTAGACACTTTATCATAAAAAATTAAAACAAGAGTAGGCCACTTAGTGTGACCTACTCTTTTTAAGGTTTCCGACGATTATTATAAACCGCTATTTAAGGTTGTTTTTATTATACACTTTATTCTTATCAATGTCAATACCTATTCTGGAAAATATTTACCTTAGATAAATATCTTAATCCTCATTTTTAAGATTAAATAATTGCTATGCTCTCCCTTATTTTTTCACTAATAGCACTCAAATATGTTTTGGGGACAAACTTTTTATTGTTATAAAGTTGATCTTTTATAATTCTCCTTTTATCTAAACCAGAGATGTTCCTTATATCAGCAACACTAAGTTTACGGCATCTATATTCAGTAAAGGGTTTTTTATATTCTGGATCTTTAAGTTCGACTTCGAAAAAATATCTAATATAGTTTTACACCTGGATTAACTAATACAACTCTTCCTCTGTAGAAATTTCGTTTTCTTCTGAGAGAACCCATAAATCTCTATCTAATAACCATGTAGAGGCAAACATAACATTGTTCTCTTTAACAATTTTACTGCATTTATCCTGTGTTACTTCAATATCATTTACTATTCCTTCATTAGAAGCACAATTGTTAAAACAATCCAGCTTCTTGCCACATAAACTTTCGTAACTCTCTCTGTCGACTTTAGACATTAAAAGGATCTCCTTCCATCAGTCTTCTTCTCAATCTTTTATTATTCTAGAACGAAAGAGAGAAATCCTCTTAAGCTTACCTAAAAAAAAATTTAAGAAAGCATTTTTTAACCAATGTTTTTAATATGCTTTGGAGTTTTCTGAAAGTAATGGACTAAGTGATAACCATCCAAGACAAAAAAAGAACTCCTGCTAAAACCAGAAGTCCTAAAATTACCATTCATCTATTTTTCCTCTTTCACTATATACATCTGAAGTGTCAAACTAATTTGAAGCAAATCCTTTTCAGAAAAAGCTTTTACATCTAAATCAGTAATCTCCATCACCTTGAGAGATCGTTCTAAAGAATAGATGAAACCAATCATAGCCTGGTAAGTTGACTTAAAAGAAAGATCAATGGGCAATTGATAAAATTCTCCTATACTTTTCATATTTTTAGGAGTAAAATTTTCAAGTTGAATGTCCTCTTGATCTGCTAACTCTACAATCTCCAATAAAATGGCTGAAGTCTCCTTCTGTCTTGGAAACTTCTCAAGAATTCTTTGATATTGTTCTTGCTTATCTGCTACAGATTCTTGAACCTCAGGCATTTTCTTTTTTATCATACTTAAAGTTTGATTATATTGGGTATTCAAGGTTTTCATTTGACTCTCAAGTGATACCTTCTCAGCTTTTAAGGGCTGATAAAACTGAAAATAATATATCCCGGTAATTAAAACTATCATCGCAATAAGGATTATCCACTTCTCACGTTTGGTTAAGTTATTTAGCATTTTCCTCATCCTTTAATAACATTTTCTTACTGATGATTATTTAATCTTGCATTAATCTTAAAACCAATAGAGCCAGATTGATTGTTAGTAAATGATGAAATCAACTCTACTTCAGAAAAATACTCTGAAGCTTTGAGATTCACCATAAAATTTGCAATACTGTGATAGTAACTAGTCTCCCCGAAAAATGAGATGTTCTCATCTGAATAAGTAAAACGAGATAAAAGCATTTCTTCAGGAATTACACTACTCATAAAGACTATCACTGGTAAAATATAATCTTCTTCTGCTAAACTCTGACTTTCTCTTAAACGATCCTCTAATATTTTATTTTCTTTCCCTAATTCACTAACTTTTTCCAAAGATTTTTCAACCATTTTAAGCTGATTCTCCAGAGAAGTTTTATCAAACTTTAACTGTTTCGTCTGATAATAATTTGTTAGATAAACACTTAATAAAACGATTATATATATCAATACCAGAACTCCAATCAAACCTTGAAATCTATGCAAAGATTTTTTATTTTCCTCTGGAGGTAGCAGATTGATATAAGCCATTCTATTTCACCTCACATAATGCCAAACCCAATGCTTCTGCCATGAAAGCACCTTCTAGTTTCAATTGCTCTTTGAGCTCGGGTTCAAAAGAAAAATATTGGGTTAGATCTAGTAGTTTAACAGGTATATTTAAAAATTGTTGAAATTGTTCTGCCATACCTGGAATCATCGAAGTTCCTCCTGTTAAAATCAAGGTTTTAATCTGCAAACCACGATTGTGAAGTTGAAAATGCACAAAAGAACGTTTTACTTCGCCCATTACATCCTGAGCAATAGAATGCATAACTTCTTCAATTCCCAAATAAGGGTTTGACATAATATCAATATTATTCAAATCAATTTCCTTAACATCCAAACTTCCATGTTGAATTTTGACCTTTTCAGCTTCCTCAAGTGAAATACTGAATGATTGAGAAATACCCTCTGTAAAATTATTTCCACCAGTTGGAATAGTTCGACTTAACCAAGGTAATCCATCTTTCATAATCAATAGATGAGTTACGTCTGCTCCCATATCAATAATTGCGATTGGAGACATATCTTTAAAATCTGGAATATGATTGATTAACACTGCTAATGGAATCGGCAAAATACTTAAATTTAGTGGTTGTATACCAACAGATTTGAGTGGTTTTAAAAAAGTTTTGATATAATCTTTCCGTCCAGCTACCAATAAAATCTTCATCATCTGCCCCATATCTGGTTTCCGCTCCAACACAATCCAATCTATAATCGCTTCTTCAACAGAATAAGGTAACATTTTTTCTGATTCCCAATAAATCGCTTCTGCCAATTCCTTATCTGACATTACAGGCAATTCCACTTCGCGGATGAAAGCATATTGACCACTAAAACCCAAATAAGCTCCTTCTCCTCCTATTTTCAAACGATTTTGCATCTCTCTTATTATGTTAATAGCAACATTTGCATCATGAAAAAGTCCTTGTCTTACTACCCTAGGCGGGATTGGCAAGGTTATTAATTGACATATTTTAAGCCCTCGGAAAGTCTTTTTAATTTGAATTGCTTTCAAATTTCGGCTCCCAAGATCAATCCCCAAATAAGAATTGGTCAATTTGAAAAATTTCATAACGATCTTCCCTTCTAACTTTCTCTCCAATATGTGAATATCAGTGTGATTTCTTCCTCATTACCAGAACCACCGATAAAATAATCATCTTTAATAATAGGTTGATCTAAATGATCTGAAAACGTTACAGTTGAGTTATTTCTCAATACTATCTTAGTTGTCGAATATACTCCGCCCATTACTACCACATTATTATGAATAGTTATAGTTCCAGTAGCATAGATAGCAGCATTTATTATACCATTGTTGCTTAATTCTACATCACCATTGACAAAAATCATTAAACCTTCAAAAGATTCGTCTACATCTTTATTAATTTCAGTATTATTGGAAATACTTAAACTACCATTTATTGCTATAATACCTTCCAAAGAAATTTCAGAACTAGATGATTTCTTTTCAGATGTTTTTTTTGAAATATCAACATCATTATCAATATAATTGACTACATAGTCCTGAAATTTAGAACTATCCCAGTCCTCTAAATACTGATCACTTAACAAAGCATCATCTAATAATTGATCCCAATCGACTGTAGGAATCGTTAAGGTATCCGAGTTTTCGCTTATCTCACCTAAGTTGGTCTGACTTCCAATAGTCACTTCATCATTTGCAATAATTTGACCATCAACAGTAACATTATTACTTATGTCGATAATACCGCCACTAGCAGCAGTAAAATCATCCAGCACAGTCCCATCTCCCCCTGCTAATGTATACTGAGCTCCTACTTCCAGTGTTTTCTGATTCTGATCAACACTCCCAATAGAACGAAGTACAAGTGCATTTTCCCCTGCATCAACTACTGTCAGTGTAAACTGTCCATTCCCCAGATTTTTGGAATAATCATTGATGCGCCAAGTTATATCTTCTTGAATTTTATAGCGTGCATACTCGATTCCAGCTTGCGCTAAATAAAAGACTTGCTTTTGATCCTCCAGATTATGAACCAGCTTATTTTCCATCAATGCAGAAGTAAGTAATCCTGTCCCCAATACCATCATCAACAAAAGAATAAGCATCACTGAGACCAGAGTTACTCCCGCTTCTCCTCTAATATATGAGATCATATTAATCACTCCCGGCTAAAATCTAGGGGTTACCCCTGTAGTAAAGTCTTTCGCCTGCAGATGATCTGATCTTTCCGTTCTAAGATAAATCTGATAGGTGTTCCCAATCGCATAATTTCTATTGGTTGGTGAAAATCCTGAAGCAAAATCAGAATCAATCTCAATCCAATCTTCTCCATAATCGACGATTTTACGATAAATATATCGTGCCACACTACCAGCCACATTTTCAAAGCGAATAACCATTCCTTTAATATCTGGATCAAGATTGGCAAAACCATCATCTGAATCATCAATTCTTAAAGTTGCTTGTGTATATGAATCATAACTACCCGCAAAGCTATCACAGACCACCAAAAATTCGAGTCTTTCTATTCCCTCAGCGACCATTCTTTGAGTTCCATCTTTTTCATACTGAAGTTGATTGCCTTGAAGAAAAAATCTACCTTGTTCTCCTGCTAAAGAGTTTAATACAATCTCATCATACGTTCCATTTGTACCTCTTAATTCAATCCCAGTAGTTGGAGTATTACGAATGGCCTGCATAATATTCTCTACAGCAATATAACTCTGTGAGCGTATCTTAGTATCCTCTCTCCCAATATGAAACACATCCATTCCTACAGTAAAGATAGTTTGAATAGCAATCATCAAAATTCCAAAAACAGCCATCACCATTAATAACTCCACAAGTGTAATCCCTTTTTCTTCTTTTAACTGTAAGATTTTTTTCATCCTTCTCACCTTTCATGAATACTCAATAAAGAGTTTTAGCCCTATAAGTAGTCAAATTAACCTCTTTCTGATTTCCACTTTCTAACCATTGAGCAGTGACTATAATCTCTTTTAAAAGTTGCTGATTCTCTCCTTCTCCCTGCTCAGTAACCTGATATTTCAAGGTGAAAGGAGAATTTGGATCAGTTAGATTATAAGAATGTTCGCCTTGGCTTAAAGAAGATGAACCATAATGGTAATTCTGAATTTCCTCTATTACCTTGACAGCCAGGTTTAAAGCTTGATTACGTCTTTCGGAGATTTTGCCTACTTTCACAGAATGGGTAAAAATCATAGTTGAGGTGATTATAACAATACCGATGAAAGCAATGGTTACCATCAATTCAATCAAAGAAACTCCTTTTTGACTCTTAAGCATACTTACTACTCCCATCTTTTTGAAAAGTAAGAAGGAGCCCTGAAGCCAAATCTTCAGGGCATAAAAGTTAAATTATTATTGCTTTACGATAGAATTCCTTGTAACTTTAAAAGTAAAATCATCTGTATCATCAGTATTGTAATCATAAGCAACAGTTAAATTATAGGTATCAGAATCAGGATCATAGTCATCTCCTGCAGTAATAGTTATCTTAGTCTCATCAATCTCGATATAACCTTCAACCTTATCAACTACATCAGCCTTTGCAGGATATGCACCTTCATTTTCAGCATATAACAATTCCATAGCAGTTTGAACTTGCTTAATCTCAGTGACAGCATTTGTTTCATATGCTTTCACATTAACACCAGTCAAACGAGGTACAGCTACAGCGGCCAAAATCCCCAAAACTGCCAGTACAACTAAAAGCTCAACAAGGGTAAAACCTTCTTCACCTCTTAAAGCTTTTCTCATCCTCCGCATCATTTCGATTCACCCCCTTTCGAAAAAATCCTCCTTTATAAAACAATTCCCTCCTCATGGGAAAATTTGTTTATACAAGATTTACCATATCAAACATCGGCATAATCATAGCTACTACAATGAAACCAATCAAAACAGCGATGATAATAATCATTGCAGGTTCTAGCAAAGACATAGCTGTCTCAATTGAATTTTCTGTCTCTTTATCGTAAAAATAGGCTATCTTCTCCATCATTTCATCCATCGTTCCTGTTTCTTCTCCTACTAGTAACATTTGAGTCATCATCTTAGGAAATACTGTGCTCTCCTGCAATGGTTCCGAAAGCCGTTGGCCTTCTTGAACTTTCAACCTGGCCTCAGTCAATTGACCAGAGATCACTTGATTGGAGATAATCCTCTCCACAACCTGTAAAGATTCCAACAATGGTACTCCACTGGCTAAGAGACTTCCCAAAGTCCGTGTAAAACGTGCTACCTCAATTTTAATAATCATTGAACGTACTACAGGTATACGCAATTGAAGTCGATGAAACTTATATTTACCGGAAGGAGTTTTTAGATAACTCATCAAAGTCACTACCAGAATAAAACCAAAAATCATAATTAAGTACCAATATTGAGCGAGTACGGAGCTAATTCCCATCACAAACCTCGTTATTAATGGTAAAGTGCCACCCATACTAGAAAATAAATTTACATAAACAGGGACAACTGTAGTTAACAAAAATACAACCACTAACACAGCAACTCCCAGCACTACAAGTGGATACATCATTGATGAACGAATCTTTGATCTCAACTCATTTTCTCGTTCATAATAATCAGCGAGCCGATTCATTACCACATCCAATATTCCGCCTACTTCTCCGGCATTAACCATTCTAGAATACAAACGTGGAAATGTATCATCCTGTTTTTCTAACGATTCAGAAAAAGAGATACCTACCTCTACATCCTGGGAAATTTCTTGTAATGCCCTCTTTAAACTCTTATTAACAACTTGATTAAGAAGTATATCCAGGCATTGAACAATAGATACTCCTGCCTGAATCAAAACTGAAAATTGACGACTTAAAACTGCCAATTCTTTCATCTTAACACGATTAAAAAAACCTAATATTTTCTTTAAATCTAAATCTTTATTCTCTTCTATGCTTACCACATAATAACCCTGTTTACGGATTCCCTCAGCGACATCGATCCTGGAACTTGCCTTTACCTTACCCTTAACCAACTGACCTTCCGGGGTACGAGCTGTATAACTATATTCGGAAGTCATCGTTTACACCTCACCCCCTTTAATAACATTTTCGGAAGGCATAAGTCCACCAGTTTCTATAAGTGGGGTACACCTTCTTATAAAATTTACCTTTCATTAGGAAATAAATTCCTTCCGAAAGTTATTAACAAAAGCTGCTTGCAGATTAATTAATAAGAACCCGCATAAACATCTGAAGCAAATCGCTGAGCCAATCGCTCAAAGAGTTCTCTATTAAAAGCTTTTGTCCTTCCATCTCCAAAACTTATAATTCTTTCCCTGGTAAGTTGGATTAAACACATATCCATCGTCTGCATACCAAATTTAGCACCTGTCTGCATTGCAGAATAGATTTGATGAACCTTATTCTCACGGATCAGATTTCGAATTGCTGGATTTGCCACCATTACTTCCAAAGCAACTACCCGACCAGAACTATCAACTTTTTTCAGCAATTGTTGAGCAATAACCCCTTGAAGCACTGTCGCTAATTGGGTTCTAATCTGCTGTTGTTGGTTAGGTGGAAATACATCAATAATCCGATCAACTGTTCCTGGCGCATCATTAGTATGCAATGTTGCAAAAACAAGATGCCCTGTTTCAGCAGCCTCAATTGCAATCGATATTGTCTCTAAATCCCGCATCTCTCCAACCAAAAGAACATCTGGATCCTGTCTTAAAGCAGCTCGCAAACCGCTGCCAAAAGATTTAGTATCTGAACCAATCTCCCTTTGATGAACCAAACTTTTTTTATGAGAATGGAGATATTCAATGGGATCTTCTAATGTTATAATATGGCATGTTCGGGTACGATTGATCATATCTAACATCGCAGCAAGAGTAGTTGATTTTCCGCTTCCTGTTGGGCCTGTACAAAGAATCAATCCATTTTTCTTCATAGCTAAATCTTTGATAATCTGAGGTAAACCCAACTCCTCCACTGAAGGAATTTTATTGGGAATAACCCTTAAAGCCAGACTTATCGCACCACGCTGACGATAAACATTTATCCGAAAACGACTAACAGCAGGCATACTGTAAGAAAAATCACATTCTCCTTTTTCTTCAAAAATCTGATACTGTTCTTCATTCGTTAAAGATTTCGTAATCTCAACTATATTCTGATAGCTAAGTATTTCGTTATGTTTTATGAATGGTTGTAGATCTCCGTTAACTCGAACAATAGGAGCTGAATTCACTGTCAAATGTAAATCCGAAATACGAGGATCAAAAGCAACTTCTTTCATAAGTTGTTTTATATCAATCATTTACTCTCACCCCACTATTCTCAATCATACATTTATAAAGCAACTCGCATAACTTCCTCAATGCTTGTCAAACCTTTTAAAGCTTTCTCCAATCCATCCATCTTCAAAGTAATCATTCCATTATTTATTGCAACATCACGCAAATCTTCTGTTGGACGGTTCTGGGTTGTCAACATTCGAATTTCTCGATCTGGTATCAATACTTCATGAATAGCCAATCTACCCTGATAGCCTGTATCACTGCATTCTGGACACCCTTTTCCACGATACAAAAACTGGATCTGCTGAGCTAAATCACCTAAATAAAGACGCATCTCTTCAGTAGGCTCAAAACGTTCCTTACAGTTAGGACAAATTTTTCGAACCAATCGCTGTGCTACTACACCACTCAAAGAGGACGCCACCAAATATGGCTCCAAACCCATATCAACTAAGCGAGTAACCGCACTAGAAGCATCGTTGGTGTGAATCGTGCTCAATACTAGATGGCCAGTTAATGCAGCTTTGACAGCAATTGAAGCAGTTTCACTATCACGAATCTCTCCAATCATCACTATATCTGGATCCTGACGTAAAATCGAGCGAAGTGCCGAAGCAAAAGTCAAATCAGCTTTAGGATTCACCTGAATCTGATTTACTCCATTAATCCGATATTCAACAGGATCTTCAACTGTAGAAATATTTTTCCCAATATCGTTTAATGTGTTTAAAGCTGAAAACAGAGTTGTCGATTTACCACTACCAGTTGGCCCAGTTACAAGAATAATACCATGGGGTTTTTTTAAGATTTCATCAAAATAGCGACGATTTGTCATTGAAAATCCTAATTGATTTAAACTCAGAAGTATAGAACTTCTACTTAAAATTCTTAAAACCACTTTTTCCCCATAGATAGTTGGGAGCGTAGAAACACGTATATCTACTTCCCCATCTGAATTTTTTAATTCCATCCTACCATCCTGAGGTTTCCGCCTTTCAGCTATATCTAAACCAGCCATTATCTTTAACCTGGAGACAAGAGCAGCTTGATTACTTTTTGGCAAAGTACGGACTTCCCGTAATACTCCATCAATCCTGTAACGAACTCTCACTTCCTCTTTTAATGGTTCAATATGGATATCACTTGCTTGTTGTTGAACAGCTTCCCGAATTAAGAGATTACTCAAACGTACGATAGGTGCATCTTCTACCATCCGTTTTAATTCATCAACTTCCATATCTTCCCCGGTATCTACACTAGAATTAAAAATATCTGAGCTTTCATCATCAAATCCATTCATTGAATAAAGTTTTTCAATCGCCTTTTCTATTTCACCTACTGAAGCAATCAATGCTTCAATCTGGCATTTTGAGTGTAATTTTATGTCGTCTATGGCAAAAATATCCAGCGGATCAGCCATTGCTACCTTCATAATATTACCCATTTTCTCCAAAGGAACAACTCTATGCCGGCGAGCAACCTCTTCTGGAATATAACGTATCAACCGTTGGTCTGGTAGCTGTTTAGTAAGATCAATATGAGGAACTCCTAACTGAAACTCTAATACCTGAACCAACTGATTTTCGGTTACATATTCTAAGTCTATCAATATTTCACCAATTCGTTTAGTGGAATTTTCATGAACCCTTAAAGCTTCTTCGAATTGTTCTTCTGTTATTAAGTTAAAATCAATCAATAGTTGTCCTAATTTGGATTGCGCCATCCTTAGATCGCCTCCAAAAATATTCAAATTCTATTACCTTTGATTATAATTTCGACATTTATTAAAGTATTTCCTTTCTTAAAATGTAAGTATTTATGGAAATATTTAAAGCTGTTGATTTAAATAAATCAACAGCTTTAAATATTAACGGTAATTTTAAATTATAAATTAAAATTCTCTACTACCTGATCTAACTGGTCAGCCATCGTTGCAAGTTGCTTTGCAAAACGGATAATCTCTTCTGTTGCAGCATTTTGTTCTTCGCTGGATGCTGCTACCTCTTCAGAACTACTAGCAAATTCTTCACTCACAGCAGCAATTTCTTGAATAGCTCTCTCCGCCTGATTACTTGAAGCAGCCATCTTTTTAGCACTCTCAGTTACTTCTTCAATCTGCTCAAGAAGAGGTTGGATAACCGATTTTATCTGATCGAATACCTCTCCTGTACCTTCGCTAACATCTGAACCTTTTTCCACCTGCTCAGTCACTTCTCCCATAGTCTTAACTGCTTTAGAAATGCCTACTTGAATTTTTTCAATTAAACTACCAATTTGATTTGTGGCATTAGATGTTTCTTCAGCAAGACTTCGAATCTCATCAGCCACTACAGCGAATCCTCGACCAACTTCTCCTGCACGAGCGGCTTCAATAGCAGCATTTAAAGCCAACAAATTAGTTTGATTTGAAATACCATTGATCAAACCTACAATATTACCCACGTTTTTAGATTTTTCACCTAAATCTTTAACTACATCAGCAGCACCTGCAACCTGTTCTTTAATATTCTGCATCTGATCTACAGAAGACTTCACTGAATCTGTACCTAAAGAAACCTGCTCCACAACTTTACCACCAGATTCAGACATATAGGTAGATCTATCATTCACCTGCTCTACCTGTTGAAGTAAGTAATTAATCTGACTAGCTGTCTCTTCTACTTGAGATGCCTGCTCTTCAGCACCTGCTGCTACCTGTTCAATTGCACTTCCAACTTGAGATGCTGTTTCTCCTACCTGAGTTCCCGCAGATACTAACTCCTGACTTGAAGCAACAACTTTTTGCACTACTTCACGGATTTGATTGATCATATTCCGTAAGTTTTTATGCATCTCATTCAAGGATTTAACCATGCTTCCAATTTCATCTTTGTTTTTGGTTTCTAAAGGTTCAATTCTAAGATTACCTTTAGCTATTTCTTGAGCAAAACTTGCCACTCCTACAATTGGTTTTGTAAAATATTGAGCAAGAATCCAACTCATAATTAGAGTAATAACAATTGCTCCAATGATTAATCCTATTACGATTTTAGATGTCTTTCTAACTTCAGCAAATACATCATCTACTTTTTTTGCAACAACCATAAATCTTTGGCTTGCTGAATCATAACTTACATACATTAAATATTTATTCGAATTTCGACTCAGCGCATCTTTTGTGGTATATTCTAAATAATCGTTATGAGTGGCTAAAATCTTTTTCGTAACGTCTTCCCCTGTTTTTTCATCTATTAAATTCATTCTCTGATCAATTAAATTTTGATTGGTATGAAAAAGCAACTTTCCTTGAACATCTAAAACACTTATGTTTACATTCTCGCTCAATTTAACAATTTCTTCTGTAAGATTCTCTCTAAGCTCTGTAGCGAATTGTGAGATCATATTATCCATATCATCAACATAATTTCCTGTACCAATAACCCATCCCCAAGGTTCAAAAAGTTGTACATATCCTCTTTTCCGAACTTCTTTAGTTTCTCCAGACCTTAGAAAATAATAATCCTCATAGGCTTCACCATTAGCTTTTGCACCATCGACTAAGTCTCTAACCATTCGTTTACCTTTGGTATCCCGGAGATTTCCACGGTCCATTCCTTCCTGCTCAGGATATGCCGGATATAAAATTAATTTATAATTCGTATCATCAATCCAAAAATAACCGTCTTTGCCATAAGTGACGGCACGCAATGTCTCTTTTGCGAGGTTTTTAGCTTCCTCTTCTGTTAACACTCCTTTTTTATACTGGTTATAGAAATGAGATAAAATACTTTTTGCGTTTTGAACTTGATTTTTTATATTCTTATCATAACTAGAAAAAGCTTGATTCTTAATCAAAACAATATCTGATTCCAATTCTTCTACCATTTCTTTAATATGATCGGTAAGGGCCATTATATCTTCTTTTGCTTCATCTTCTAAGCGATTTCCTATGATATTAAGTATTATTGAACCTTGAGTTATTAATATCAAAACAACAAAGACTGAGATAATTAACATAAATTTAAATTTAATACTCTTCATATGTCTCCTCCTGTTTTTAATTTTTTCTACAATTTTCCTTAATCTTTATGTTCTTTTTGAAGATTTAATCCATATTAAAAGAATAATTCGACATTTTTTTTTAAATACCTGCTTTATATAAAGTTTATCTTTATATGTTAACTTAAATGTTACAAAAAGCAAAATCGCCCTAACAGGCGATTAATTATAGATAATCTCAACAGGTGTTCCCACATCTACCAATTCATATAACTCTTCAACATCATGATTATACATTCTAATACAACCATGGCTTACTGCTTGCCCAACTTGATCAGGTCGATTTGTTCCATGAATTCCATAATGGGGCTTAAAACTCATCCAGCGAGTCCCAAAAAGTCCACCTGGATTTTTCAATTTGTGTCTTATAGAATACATCCCTATAGGGGTTGGCGTTGAAGGTTTACCGACCGCTACAGGATAATTCTTGATAACCTTACCAGAATCATAAAGAAAAAGACGCCGCTTAAAAATAAAAACGACAATACTCCTCATTCAAGAGCCCCCTTTCTTACGTTAAGTGGATTTCTTCTATTATACTAGTGAAAAAGCTAATTCGGTGCTTGTTCTTCAATTATTAAAACCCCTTGAGCTACTTCGCCAAGGGGTTGATAAAATCATAAAGTCAGGATTTCATATTCATCTTTTCCGATAAAGATAATCAAAGCTTTCTTTAGATTCTCTTTATCATTAAATTTATCACTCTCCGCATATCGCTTCAGTTGAGCCAAGCCTTCCTTTTTAATTCGCCCCAATTGATTTCTTTCACTCTTTTTTAGATATTTCAATTCCCATAACCATTCATATTTAACATCAGGATAGCGAATATCTTTCTCTAACAAGATGTCGATATATCCACCTTCGACTTCTCGTTCACTACTTATCTTGTAAACATTTGCTAAACTTAAATAAGTGACCAAAATCATTTTCAAGTATTTTTCATCAAACTGAATCAGATCACGGTTTGATAAAACCTGCAAAATATTATTATTGATAAACTCAAAATAAACTTCCAACTCACCATCATAGGCTATCATCTCTATTGCTTCATGCAGTTCATTTACACTCAGTTTAAGCTGATACCTTTCACGCAACTTCCTATCAAAAGTCTCCCAAAAGATTGTTTTGATCACAAAGTTAGGAATCTTTAAAAATAATCGAGTTCTGATTTTTTTATCTATTGTTAAAAGACCCAGATAAAATAAAAGAGAAACAAAATACTCCTCGTCATACATCTGATCAAAAGAGAATTTTGATACCACATTAGCAACAATCTTCTCTTCTTTGATTATTGCTTCTAATGTATGTTGGTTGGCTTTATTTGAAATCAGGCGATTCAATCTACCATAATCCATTTTTACATTATCATCGATTAACTTTTCAGGATATTCTCCAGTAAGCTGCATTTCCTTAAAAAAATAGAGAACCATGTTGGGGTTAAATAGTCTTTCTGTGACTTTTTTATTGAAAGAATATCCATTATAATATTTTTTTAATTCAATAAGAATTTTTTCTCTATCTCCCACCTCAAAAAAATTATCTAAAATTCTCTCGACTTCTCTATGAGTAAATCCTAACATTTCGTTGACAGTTTCTAACATTGTAATATTTGAAGTTATATTAAATCCACTGGTCATGTCATCTAACATAATAGGAGTAATTCCAGTAATAAATATTCTATCTATGATACCTTGCGTCCCTATTTTAAGTGCTTCATAAAAATCACGAACAAATCCACTAGCTCGAATTATTCCACGATAGAATTCACCATCTCCCATAGCTATAATATCATTAGCAAAATGATCATATTCATCAATGATAACATACACTTTATACCCAATTTCAGCTACTTCAGTAAATAATATACCTAATTTTCTTGTACTACTTGCGCTCTTAAGCTCATAAATAATATCATTTTTATTAGGAAAAATTTCTTGATAATGTTTAAAAAACAAAATTAATGAATCTAAAATCCGTTCATCAAAAGATTCCTTTAGACCATCAGAGGTAGAAGTATCTAATGCAGAAAAATTTAATTTCCAAATCAAATAACTATTTTTTGTTTCAGTAGGTTTTTTACCAATATATAAATCTCCAAATAATTCTTCAAACTCTGTAGACCTATTTATATCATAATAGTGATCTAGCATTGATAAAAAAAGTGATTTTCCAAATCTTCTTGGCCTTATAAAAAAGAGATAGCGACCTGCTTCTTCCAACTCTTCAATATACCTGGTTTTATCAACATACAGATAATTTTCTCTACGAATTAATCCAAAATCAGAGATATTCAATGGAAGTTTCATTATATTACCCCCTAAGATAAGAATAGAACTTTACTTATTTGTTCTCGACAGGTTTACAATTCCCTTCTTCTTACATAATATTCCCATAAAAAAGCTGTAGCAATCGCACAAATGCACCGCTACAGCTTTATCATTATTCCTCATCATTCAGACTATATTCTGCTTCTATTCCTTCAGGTGTAATAATTAAGACCGTACTTCTCTCAATCGCATCTTTTATCAATTCCTCAATCTCTAAACCCACTTCAGCAGCCTCAGCATCTTTCAACTTCGGTTTAGTTGCAGGGGAATCAGGAACGAATACTGTACAACAATCCTCGTATGGTAAAATCGAAGTCTCATAGGTACCTATTTTCCGGGAAATATCGATAATTTCAGTTTTGTCCATCGAAATCAATGGCCGTAATACTGGAATATTGGTAACAGCGTTGATCACTTCAATGCTCTCCAAAGTCTGACTCGCTACTTGACCAATACTTTCACCTGTAAATAGAACCTTACAATTATACTTACGTGCAACTTCTGTCGCTAATCTAAACATCATCCTACGCATGATAGTAATATGAAATTTTTCTGGACATTTTAAACCAATCTCCTTTTGGATATTGGTAAAGTAAAGCATAAAGAGGCGCATTCTGCCTGAATATTGGGAGAGGATCTTCGTCAGATCAATAACCTTCTCCTTTGATCTTTCACTGGTAAAAGGGAAACTATGAAAATGCAAACCATCCACAGTAACACCACGCTTCATACCCATCCAACCTGCGACAGGACTATCAATACCACCAGATAAAAGTAGCAATCCACGCCCACCAGAACCTATCGGTAAACCTCCTGGACCTCTAACTACTTTTGAAAAAAGATATGTTATTTCACTTCTAATCTCTACATAAACGATAGTATCAGGCTGATGAACATCTACCTTCAAATCTTTTTGATAATTGATCAAAAGATGTGAACCTACTTGATAGTTAATCTCAGGGGATTCTAAAGGGAACCTTTTGTTAGCTCGTTTGGTTGCAACTTTAAAAGTACCACCTTTAGGCAAGGCATCTTCTAATACCTGCAACGCCACATCTTTAATATTTTGAAGATCTAATTCTGCCTTTGCTACTGGACTAACTGAAACAATTCCTGGAACCTTAATCAATCTTTCAATAACTTGGTCTAATACTTCTCCAACCTCTCTCAAATACATTCTTCCAAAGGTTTTTTCCAACTTAAACTTGCCCAAATCTCGAATACAGGCTTTTATGTTTTTAATTAATATATTCTCAAAAAACTTTCTATTCTTTCCCTTTAAACTGATCTCACCATAACGAATAAGAATATCTTTATACATTATATCACCTCTGCATTAATCTTCTAAAATCATTAACCAAACCTGGTAAATGTTTTAATACATATTCTAACTCCTCTTTTGTCGTATCAACTGATAGACTAATTCTGATCGCGCTCTCTAATTCTCGGTTTTTAAGTCCAATCGCCTGAAGAACATGGCTAGGTGCACTTTGCCTCGAATGACAAGCTGAACCAGTAGATACGTAAATTCCAACATCCTCCAGAGCATGGAGTAAAACCTCACCTTTAAGCCCTGGAAAAGATAGATTGATAATATGTGAAGCACTTCTACCTTTATCTATATCATCTTCCAAATGAGAGCCGTTAATCTTCATATCAGGAATCACTCGAATTAACTCCTGTAAGAACCATGCTTTTAGATTTCGCAAATTCTCCATCTTTTCCTTCTGATCTTTAGTAATCAGTTCAGCTGCTAACCCCAACCCAATAATTCCTGGCACATTTTCTGTTCCTGAACGAATGCCTCGTTCCTGTCCTCCACCTCCAATTAGAGGTTTAACTTGCACCTTCTCATTCAGATACAAAGCTCCAATTCCCTTTGGACCATGGATTTTATGACCACTTATTGTTAGCAGATCAATCTTAGATTTAATTGGGTTAAGTGGTAATTTCCCAAATGACTGTATCCCATCTACGTGAAAAAGAGTTCGAGAGTTGATCTCTTTAATGAGTTGTCCAATCTCATGAATCGGTTGAACTGAACCTACCTCATTATTTACATGCATTATACTCACTAGGATCGTCTCAGGAGTGATCGCTTCCTTTAGCTCATCCAAATTCACAAATCCATCCTGGTCTACTTTAAGGTAAGTGACTTGATAACCTTCTTCTTCTAAAAGCTGAAATGTATGTAAAACTGAAGGGTGTTCGATTTTGATGGTTATAAGATGCTGGCCCCGATTTTTATATTGGTGCGCAATACCACGAATCGCTAGATTATTAGCTTCCGTGCCTCCAGATGTAAAGATGATCTCTTTCTTCTTTACACCTAATGCTTTTGCCACCTGTTCTCTTGCTTTCGCAATCTTTTTCTCTGCTTTTAGACCCATCCGATGAAGAGAAGAAGGATTTCCATAATCACTCTCCATCATCTCTACCATCGCTGCAATTACCTCTGGTGCTACCTTAGTTGTTGCACTATGGTCAAGATATACCATCTTTTTCATCTCATCACCTCTTCACAGATTTTCATCTTTATTCTGCCCATTCTAATTTCGAATACACGGACTCATTTTAACATAAATCAACAAAATAATCCAGTGAATCTAAATGATAAGGACTCATTTTAAATAAAATAAGTCCTTATTTACCTTAATTAATTACATTAAGGTCGAATCCGATACCGATCCCGTGGAAAGAAAGTAGTCTGGCGAATATTTTTATATCCTAAAAGTAGACCTGTTAATCTCTCCAGACCAATAGCCAAGCCTCCATGAGGTGGCATTCCAAATTTAAAAACCTCTAGATAATCACTAAAGTTTTCAACTTTTAATCCATGAGAAGTAATGCTGGCTTTCAACTGTTCATAATTATGAATCCGTTGACCACCAGTAGTAATCTCTAACCCACGGAAAAGTAAGTCAAAACTATGAGTCAATTCTTCACCATCTGGCATGGTGTACATCGGACGCTTCTTCCGAAGATAATGAGTAATAAAGACAAATTCTGATCCATAGTGTTCTTTTACATATTCACAGATTAAACGTTCCCCTTCAGGGTCTAAGTCCATCTCTAGATATGTTTTCCCGTATTCTTGCTGGAGAATCCGAATAGCTTCTGACATCTTCAAAGCAGGAATATCCTCTCCAATCTCTGGCACTTCTGCTTCCAACAATGCAAGTTCCTTCACACATTCCTCCTTGATATTAGCAAAAATAAATCTTAACATTTTGGTCTCTAGCTCCATTATTTCTCTTTCATCTTCAATAAAACCCATCTCTAAGTCCAAACTAATAAATTCATTGGTATGGCGAGCAGTAGCATGCTCCTCAGCTCGATACACATGACCGATCTCAAAAACTCGCTCATATCCTGCCCCCACCAACATTTGCTTATAAAATTGTGGACTCTGGGCCAGATAAGCTTCCTTCTCAAAGTATTGAAGTTTGAAAAGTTCTGTTCCTCCTTCAGCACCCTCTGATACTATCTTAGGAGTAAAAACCTGTGTAAAGCCCTCTTTTTTAAGAAAAGTAAGAAATCCTTGAGCAAGTGCTGCCTGAACTCTAAAAATTGCATTAGTCTTCAAATGCCGCAAACTTAAAGCCCTATGATTAAGAAGAGTATCTAATTGAACTTCTAGTTCCTCTTTATTAATCTCAATGGGTAAGTCTTCCTTTACTTGAGAGATGACTATTAATTCTTGAACCAGAATATCTACACCTAATTCTTTTGATGATTCTTCTTTTACTTCTCCAATTATTTCAACTACACTCTCTGATTTTAAACCTTTAATATCGATCTGCTTTGCATCCACAACACATTGAACTACTCCAGAACGATCTCTTAACAGAATAAATGCAATTCTCCCCAGTTTTCGAATTCTATGAACCCAACCTTGAATTTTTACCACTTCACCTATATTGTTAACCAATTCGCTTACTAATTTACGCTTCATTATAGCAACCTCCCGATTAGTTCAATACTTCTACAAACAATGTCTAGATATCATATATATCTGATCTGGCCAAAATCAGATAAAAAAAATCCGTCCACATGGCAGAATAAACTCTACCAAGGGACGGATATATCCGCGGTACCACCCAAGTTAACCTAAAACTAAATCAAATAGGTTCTCTTTTACTCCCGATAACGGAGGAAACCGTCTTCTCCTACTAGCCTTCTTGATAAAGAAAGTTTTCAGTTCAGAAACTCCGGGATGTCTTTCGATAAATGAAGTACTATCTGGGTCATGCAAGCTTTTTTCGAGAAAATTTTTTATATTGAAAATTAGTCCAATTTTTGATAAAATTAATTACAAAATATGAAGGGAGAATTCTTATGTATAAAAACAAAGGTCATTGTTAACATTTAGAGTTTTTAAGGCCTCCTCCGAAAATCTAATTGACATAACTAATTTTAAAAATAATAGGAGGCGCTAAAATAGAATTACGCAAATTCAAAACAAATATTAAGAAAATATTTGTTATCACTTTTTTTGATTCCTTAATTCTTGCTTATGATTTCCAAACATTTTGTCTCGCTTTTATAGCCGCAGCAATCGGTGGTTCTTTAAAATCTGGCACGTTTGATTCTATCTTGTATCAATCACTTAAAGAGATTGGAAAAGCTAAAGATTACGAAAAATTAAAGGGGTATTTAAAACTTGTAGATTATGTGACAATCGGGATAGCAGGTACTTTAGGTGGATATATTGCTTATAAATATGGCTTAGTAATGAATTATTGGCTCTCTCTTTTTGGTATTCCGATCGCTGTATATTTAAGTTTAACTCTATATGAAAAAGAAGTTGCACAAAAAAACAGGCAGAAATCTAATTTCATCAAACATATCAGTCAATCTCTAAAAGTAATAAACATCAATAAATCTATAGGCTTCGTAATTATTTATGGCGGACTAACTGGTGCTATACTTTACGGACAAATCCATGAGATGACATCATTAACCTATATTCCTCTTTATCTCTTTGGCTATATTGGCTTTACGACAACACTTCTAGGGGGATTAGGCGGAATATTTGCATCAAAGCTAAAAGAAAGATTTGATTACAACTCAATCTTTAGAGGAATATTGATATTATCGACAGCATTTATCTATCTATTTAGTCTATCAACTCATTGGTGGGGAATTATATTTATTATCTGTGCAATTTTAGTATTAGAAATAGTCTCGCCACTTACCTCAGGTTATATTCATCAAAAATCCTTGACAAATAATTTTCCTTATGGCATTATCAATATAGAGTATAATGTATTAAATATAAATTATTACTTTTATTTTTATTATAACACTTTTTATCAAATAAAGAACTATTTTTCAAATTTCTATAAATACTAAATAAATGCCCTACCAAAGGAGAGATTCAAGATGAAAAGCACTTCAAAAAACATTTATGCTAAACCGTCTGCAGGAGTTATATTTTCCCCTTTTAATCTTCACATCGAACCTGTAGAAAAATTAATCTTTATCACTTTTAAACAGGATCTTGATGAAGTTTACTACGGTTTTGAACTACATGTCCTAAATTGTGATATTAACAACAAAGGAATCAGAATACTTGGATGGCGCAATGATGGCTATATTGATGTATATTATCAACCGATTTTTGTCAAAGATCCTATTTTTTTTAATGTTGCTGAAAAAGGATTGGCTGACATGGTAGAGAGGTCTTTAGAAAATGTCAAGTATGACCTAACGCCACAAGGAGTAAACGTTTCTTTTGCCTTTAAAGATAAAATGGGAAGGCAAATTGAATTTTCAGTAAAAGAAAACTGTAGCAAGTTAGCTAAGCCCTATGTTACACTCGCTCCCTTGGGAAATAGTGCAGAAAATCCTCCTTCTTTACCATTATATTATCTTTTTGATTATAATTATATTCGCCGTTCTAAAACAAAAACAGAAGTCAAGATTGATGGGCGTAAACATAAATCAGATAACTTTTTTATACCTATAGATTGGGCAAAATGTTACTTTTGGTGCTATTCGACAGATGTATTTATGGTAGACTGGAATACAGCGCACAATGGTCCGATGCCCTCATTAAAACCAAAAGGGTCTCAAAAAGTTGAAACTCAAGGTGTGATGTATGATATAGTACAAAATGATAGTCATTATGAAATCAAAGGGATAATGAGTGGTAATGAAAAACATCAAATCAGGTTTGACTTTTCCCCATCTATACCAGATCTTATTTGTCTAAAAGATCAAGTTTCTATAGATGGAATGTTCACAATAAGCAGTGACAAAGCAACAGGCTCGCTTAGCGGAGAATATAAGATTCAACGACATGGCAAGGAAATACATTTGACGTGTCATCCAAATGGCGGATGGAAGCCAAATGAACGTAGATGGGTAATGAATTTTATCTACTCTATTGTTCCTTTTTATAAGAATTGGCCTAAGACATACATTTGGAAAGCGAAAATAAACTTAAACGAAAATGATCAGCCAACAATGAAATCTTACTGGAAAAGAATCAATAAATAAACTATACACTTGAAAATGCTACCTCCAATTGTAAAAGAAGAATCCTCATAATCGAGGATTCTTCTTTTACTAACCCTATCACTTAATATCTGGAACAAAATAAGAAACCTCACCCTTATAGTAAATGTACAACTTATGCAATGCACGAGTACATATTGTGTAAAAAAGATTCCTTTCATTTTCACAACAATATTTATTCTCACTCGCATCATATATTAGAACTGCATCAAATTCTAACCCCTTTGATAGATAAGATGGAATAACCACAATCCCTCTATTAAATTCATCATCATCTTTTGTTATCAAAGTTACATCAATCTCATCTTTCAACTTGTTAAAGACCTTCAAACTTTCATCTGCAGTCTTACATATGATTGCCATTGATTGATAACCATGATCAATTAGATCGTTAATATCCTGGAAAATAATATCTGTAGTCTCATTCTCAGGAGATATCTCAATAATTCGAGGTCTTTCCCCAACACGATCAATAGGTTGAACACTTTCTCCATCTGGAAGTATAGCTCTTGAAAATTCAACAATATCTTTAGTTGAACGATAACTCTTGTATAAATTTAAAATAACTGATCTTGAAGCCTTAAAAATATCCGTAACCCGTTCATAATCGGTTGTTTTAATATAAGGATGTATCGTTTGATTCAAATCTCCCAAAAGAGTAAAACTACTTTTTGAAAATTTTTTTTTGAATATTGCATACTGAATAGGAGTATAATCCTGTGCTTCATCAATTACAACATGCTTGATTTCTATAAGAGTTGGTAAGCCCTCTAACTCTCCTTTTAGATAAATAAAAGCTGATAGATCTTCATAACTAATAAATTTGTTTTTTATCATCTTCAATGTATGTAAACAAATCTGATCAATTTGGTCTGACAAAATCTTTGCTTCGGAAAATTTCTTGAATAAATTTTCATCCTCAAAAAGATTAGCATAAACTTCATAGACATCCATTCTAGTCAGTTCATCTATCTCATCTCTTATCTTTTTAAACTCTTGATAAACTATCAATCTACTTCTGGCTTCGACCTCAAATTCGTATTCCTTTTTCTGCTTCACTTCTATTCGTATTTCTTCAAGTCGCTCTTTTCTCACTGGAGCTAATCGAGATAGCATTATCCTTTTAATCTTGTTTAATCTCCTAATCAAAGGCCAGTTGTTATAGGTATTATGAAAAATTTTAAAAATCTCTTCTTTTGAAATAATCAATTTTCCTCGATGAAAAATATCTCTAAAATGAAGGCCATCCCCTTCAAGATATGTAATATATTTTTTTATAACCTGAAGAAATTCATGTGAAGTTTTATACTGTATTCCATTCACTCTTGCCTCATAATCATCTTCATCAGAAGAAGATAACAAATATTCTATCTGTTCATTCATATCTTCTAATTCCCAATCTGGTTCAATCATACTTTCTGCAAACTCTAGAAAAGTAGTTTGACGCATATTTTCCTCACCGAGTTCAGGAAGTACATTTGAAATATAGTCATTAAAAAGACTATTTGGGGAGAATATAACAATATTATTTGCGGTGATTTTATCATCACGATATTTATAAAGTAAATATGCCACTCGATGAAGCGCAATAGATGTTTTCCCGCTTCCCGCTACTCCTTGTACAATCAAAAGATCATTCTCTTCATTTCTAATAATACTGTTTTGCTCTTTCTGAATAGTTGTAACAATACTTCTCATTTTATCATCTACATTTTCGCTGAGGATCTTTTGCAGAACATCATCATCAATTTTAATGCTATTATCAAACATATAATCAATGTGAAATTTAGATATTTTAAATTGTCTCTTTAATGAAACTGTCCCCTCAATCTCACCAATATGAGCTTGATATCTTGCAAAACCTAATTCATAATCATAAAGCATGCTCGAAATTGGTGCACGCCAATCATAAATTAATATCTCATTGGTTTCATCATCAATAAATGTTGAAATTCCTATATAAATATTTTCTGGATCAGCCCTATCTTCTTCAATAAAATCTATTCTAGCAAAGTATGGTGACAAAATTAATCTTTCTAACTTTCGTACCACCTGTTGAGTAATATGATGCTTACTTTCTTCAATAACTATAGTATCCATATATTGTTTAGCATCAATGGCTTCCTCTAGATTACCAATAGAATGATTCGCATTTTCCCACATAGCTTTTCTTATGGAAATAACATCTCTTCTAAAAGAATCCATTTCACATTTTCTTTCATTCAATTCTTCTTTAACTTTCTCATAAACATTGCTCACTCTTTCCTCTTCATGCTTCCACTCATTTTTACTAATTACCATTGAATACATCCCCCCTGAATTTTTTCAGAAATCCTCTAAAAAAATCTCACAAATCCCTTGACAATAAATCTGTTTTATGATATTATTACATTGGGAGTAGTGTACTTTGTTAAAAATAGCTACTCGCTTTTTTATTTTAGCACATATTTATTTTAATGTCAATAACAAAACGCCCCATCATAGATGTTATCTAAGATGGGGCGTTTATTAATACTTTATACTAAATTGCTTTAGTTGATCAATAAACTCTTCTATGTCTTCTGTAGATGTATCAAAAGAAGTGACCATCCTTACTAAATTTGTCTCTTCATCCGTTATATATAGATAACATTTATCTTGCAAAGTTTTAATCCATTCACCTGGAAATTCTGCAAATATAATATTTGATTGAACTTCAACAGTTAATTTTATTTCTGGAAATGTTTTAAGTTTTGTTTCTAACAATTTAGCCATACTATTCGCTGCTTCTGCATTTTCTCTCCATAAATCATTTTCAAGATATGCAATAAACTGTGACGATATATAACGCATCTTAGAAATAAGTTGCATACCTTGTTTTCTAAAATATTTTAAATATTTACTAACTTCAGGATTAAAAGAAATAATTGCTTCTCCAAACATCATACCATTTTTTGTCCCCCCAAAAGATAACATATCAACCCCTGTATCTGTAATCATTTCTTTCAAGCTCACTCCTAAATACACTGCTGCGTTGCTAATTCTTGCTCCATCTACATGTAAAAATAAATTATTTCCATGCGCAAAATCTGACAAAACTTTTATCTCTTCAACTGAATAAACAGTTCCTACTTCTGTAGCTTGAGTTATTGAAATTACTCTCGGTTGAGTTTCATGTTCATCACCAATAGCATGTAGAAATTTTTTAACATCGTCCACACTAATTTTACCATTATCATTAGGAGTATAAAGGATTTTTGAACCAGTTATTCTTTCCAAGGCTCCACATTCATGTACGTTAATATGTGCTGTATCAGCACATATTACACTTTCAAAAGATCTTAATAAACAACTTAAACCAAGTACATTGGCACCAGTCCCATTTGCTACGAAATATACATCAACATCTTTTTCAAAAACTTGCACGAATTTTTCTATGGCCTTTTTTGTATAAATATCATTACCATAAGGTAATTCATGCTCGGTATTACACTCTTTAATCGCCTCTAAAATTTTTGGATGTACTCCTGATGCATTATCGCTAAGAAACATTTTCATTGCTATAATTCCTCCTTGCTTTTTAAACTATTTATCTTTTGAGTTAAGACCCC
>JAGMES010000010.1 GCA_023128035.1 Halanaerobiales bacterium
GCTTTAGCTGGACGAGTTCACTCATATCTTCGGCGCTTGCTAGAAGAAGGAATCCTGAGTTCATCCCTATACTTAGCTACAGTTCTGCGAGAAATAGTATAACCTCTCTTACCAATTAGTTCACTTATTTTCTGATCACTCAAAGGCTTTGTCGAATCTTCCTCTTTAATAAGATCATTAATAATCTTTTTAACGCTTACAGATGATAATCCATCTCCACTGGTACCAGAAATACCACTGTTAAAGAAAAATTTTAATTCAAAAATTCCTTGAGGCGTTTGGACATACTTATTAGTTGTAGCACGACTAACTGTAGATTCATGAACATCAATTTTTTCAGCTACTTCACTTAATACCATCGGTTGCAAATGTTTAATCCCACAATCAAGAAAAGGTCGTTGTAATTCTATTAAAGTCTCTACAATCCGATAAATTGTCATCCTACGCTGTTCAATACTTTTAATTAACCAAAGTGCAGAATTTAGTTTTTTCTCTAAAAATTCTCTTGTTTCTTCACCTGATTTGAACTTTTTTAAAATACTACGATAGTAAGAGTTTATTTTGAGCCTTGGAACAGTATTATCATTCATAATAACCACATAATCTTCTTCTACCTTTTGAATAAAAACATCAGGTTTTAAGTATTTTGTCTCACAACCAGTTGAAAAGTTCATAGCAGGTCTAGGATTTAAAGTTTTAATCAAATCTGTTGCTTTTTGTATTTCTTGCGGTTGTACTTTTAGTTTGTGGGCAATCTCCTTGATTTTATTTCTACCCAACTCATCTAAATGATTTTGAATGATCTTTTCAACCAACGGCATCTCACCATAATAAAATTTACTTTGAATCATTAAAGATTCTTTTAAATCTCTCGCTGCTACCCCAATAGGATCTAGCGTTTGAATGATCTCTAAAATCTTCAAAATATCTAAATTTGTCACATTTAAAGATTGAGCCATCTCATCTATTGGAATACTTAAAAATCCATTAGCATCAAGACAACCAATCAAAAATTCTCCAATCTCCAACTCATTAGGATTATTAATAGTTAAATTAAATTGTAATAAAAGATGTTCTGAAAGAGTGGGTTGGGCTGTAACAAAATTTTCATAATTATAGTCTTTAAGATCAGAATCTATTTTGTTTTCAGAATCAAAAGAAAGATCACTTTTTTTTATATAATTATCCCAAAAATTATTTTCTTCGGTCTGAAATTTCTCTTCTTTTGATTCCTCTATACTGGTTTCCAAAACCGGATTAGATTTGAGTTCTTCTTCTATATATTCCCCCAGTTCTAGAGCAGAATACTGCAAAAGTTGGATTGCTTGCTGCAATTGAGGGGTCATTATCAGTGTTTGCTTTTGCTCCAAACTAATTCGTTGCGACAAGAACATAATCTTACCACCCCTTACTATGATCTTTTGAGATAAGACCCCCACTTCTATAAGTGGTAGGAATTGTTTTTATCTTCAGTGGGGGGTAGAATCCCCTACTGAAGCCCCAATGTTCAGCTTTAGATGGACGAGTTCACTTAGAACGAATTTGATCTGCAATCTTTGTAATTCTACGTAAACGTCCATTCACTCCTGATTTACTTAAAGGCGGATTAAACATCTGTCCCAACTCTTTTAAACTCTTATACGGATTTGCTAAGCGAATATGAGCAATCTCTTGCAAACTTCGTGGAAGAGAATCGAGTCCACGACTTCTAGAAATCAATTCAATATCTTCGTTTTTTTTTATTGAAGCATCTACAGTCTTAGTAAGATTAGCTGTCTCACAATTTACTCGACGGTTAACATCATTTTTAATATTTTTCATTACACGATAATTTTCATATCTGAGTAAAGCAGAATGTGCTCCAATCAAATTTAAGATTGTAGCAATATCATCTGAATTTTTGAAATAAATCACATGATTTGTTTTCCGATCCATAATATTACCTTTTAAGTTAAAAAAATTAAAAAAACGCAAAATTTCATTTGAATATTCTCCATTATTACAATTAATCTCCAGATGATAACCTCCATCAGGATGATTTACTGAACCTGAGCCCAAAAAAGTTCCCCTAAGATAACTCTTGGCACAACATTCTTTAGAAGCAAGAAGTGGATCAATTTTATAATTAAAACGATACATAGAATCTAAAACCCCAGTTTCTATCAGCATCTCTCGAGTTCCTTTTTGTGAAGGGATTTTAACCTGATAACTATTATGTCGACGAAAGCGCATATTTTTTCTAACCAAAACTTCAATAAATAAATTATAATTACTTTTAATCAAACGAAAGATTTTACGGGCTACAGATGCATTCTCCGTTTTTAGAATTATTCCAATCTGACGCTGAGCAATAGTAAGAATACCATTGCAACGAATGAGAGCCGCTAATTCTGAAAGCTGACAACAAGAACTCTCAAAATCTTTTCTAGATAATTCATTTCTAATTTCATCTGCAAAAGAGATCGACATTTTAATCACCTTTTTCAAAATTCATAATTCACACATAGGCGTGCTGCAGGTTAGACTAATCTACTTAACATATATGCTGTTAATTTTTTTTACGATAATTTGAATACCAGTCTAAAAACTTAAATCTCTCGCTTCCAACATCTAAGCGAATAATCAATTTTATAATTAATTGAGATAACAAGTATGGATTATGACGAACGAGATTTAACTTACTAATCAAAGAACCTTGGATAACATCAATTCCCATAGTTTTAAGTCTTTCATGATCTACTTCAACAGAATGTGCACCCTCTTCAGCATACTTTTCCGCCAAATCTTCAGTAATCTCTTCATCGTTAACCACAATATAATCAAATACTTTAAATCCTACATGATTAATGATCTGCTCAGCATGATCAGCAACCGAATAATGATCAGTTTCACCAGGTTGAGTCATAACATTGCAAATATAAATTTTTAATGCATTACTTTCACGAATAGCTTCAGCCACATCTTTAATTAAAAGGTTAGGAATAACACTGGTAAAAAGGCTTCCTGGTCCTAAAATAATGGCATCAGCATTTTTTATAGCTTTAATTGTCTCAGGTAAAGGTGCTGCATCTTTAGGTTTTAAAAATACCTTTTTTATCGGTTTTTGATAATCACCTATTTTCGACTCTCCATTTGTAATTTTCCCATCTTTATGTTCGGCATGTAAAGTAATATCTGATAACGTTGAAGGGATAACCTTACCTCGTACTGCTAAAACTTTACTGGATTCTTGAACTGCCCGATCAAAATCTCCAGTAATCTCTGTCATTATTGCAATAAATAAGTTTCCAAAAGAATGTTTCTTTAACTCGCCTTCTGTAAAACGATATTGAAATAATTTTTCCATTAATGGTTCTGTATCTGCCAGAGCAACCAAACAGTTTCGTATATCACCAGGTGGTAAAATTCCCATCTCTTCTCGCAGTATTCCTGAACTTCCACCATCATCAGAAACAGTAACAACTGCGGTTATATTAGAAGTATATTCTTTTAAACCGCGTAATAGAGTTGACAGACCAGTTCCACCACCTAAAGCAACAATTTTTGGTCCACGTTTTAACTGACGTTTCTGAAATACAATCTCCACTAAGTCTTCTTCATTATCTGGCAAAATGGTGTTAATTAATGAAACTAACGTTTTAGTTATTCCCTTCGAAAATATATATAACCCAATAATAATTAATAAGATTCCAGCAAATATATTTATCGAAAGGGCAATTTTTCCGGTCAATTTGTATACATAATGAATTAGTGAACTTTCAATATAACCTAAAAATTCAAAACCCAAAGTAATGGCAGTGCCAAAACTTATAATTAAAATTCCCATCACAGATAAAAGTAACCACCGTTTGACACGCATGCCAGGGTATAACCATTTGATCCTATTCATATTGTTTCTCCCCTTCTGAAATGTCGTCATTAAATATCACTTTTTGATCGATCTTTATGGATATCACGGTGGTCAATAAAGATTTTATAATTTAAATTTCGCAAAAAAACTGCTGTTTTTTCAGTAATTGTCACAGAGCGATGTTTCCCGCCAGTACAACCAATTGCAATAGTTAGATGAGTTTTTCCCTCTTTGATATAATGTGGAATTAAAAATTGAATTAAATCAGTAAACTTTTCTTGAAATTTAGTTGTAATTGGCCATTTTAGCACATAATCCTGAATTTCAGTTGTTAAACCTGTCAATGGTTTTAAAGATGGTACATAGTGGGGATTAGGCAAAAACCGTACATCAAAAACCAGGTCTGCATCTAAAGGAATCCCATATTTATAACCAAAAGATAATACTGTGATAGTGATAGATTCACTCTGAGTCTTAGTTCCAAAATTAGCCATAATATATTTTTTTAAATCCTGGTTAGAGATATCGGAAGTATCAATTATTTTATTTGCCATCCCTCTTAGTTCTTCCAACATAGTTCTTTCTGTTTCTATTGCTTCTATAATCTTTCCTCCAAATTGTGAATCCAAAGGATGGCGACGACGAGTTTCTTTATAACGCCGCACCAGAACTTCAGTTGTTCCTTCTAAAAAGAGAATTTCATAATTGATCCCCAGCTGCTCTAAATTCTCTAATTCTTCAATCAAATCCTGAAAAAAATCTCCCCCACGAATATCCATAACAACTGCAACATTCTCCACTTTTTGATTATAAGTACAAAGCTCTGCAAACTTAGAGATTAAAGCAGGTGGTAGATTATCTATACAAAAATAACCTAAGTCTTCAAAGGATTGAATAGCCTGTGTTTTTCCTGCTCCTGACATTCCAGAAACAATAATAAAGCGTAATTTAGAATTCATTTACTCAACTCCCGCTAAAGGTTTGTTTGATATATAATTCTGCACAAATAAGCTAACTCCTTCTCTAAACAATTGGAAATATCAATTATTTAAACTTTTGGCATGAATCATGCAATAACTTTAATGAAGGTTTAAAATTTGTTCTTTCGATAATCTAACCCTTTGAGCAAGCTCAATCCCTGTTCGAACCCTCCCGACATCTTCTGGTCGGTGAGCATCACTACTTATGACAAAATTTACATCTTCTTGGGCTGCTGTTTTGACAAATTCTTCAGTAAGATAGCCATGACTTACATTGATCTCCATAGCTGTACCTGCTTTTTTGCAAGCTTTCGCAAGTTCAATGGTATCAATATCTAATTTGTAACCTGGATGAGTGATAATATCTATAGGATAGCGTTTTAAAGCATTCAGAAGTGCCTGTGTATTATGATAGCGAATTTCTTCTCTGCTATGTTTATTAATTTTATAGGTAATCATATTATCAAATATAAGATTTTTTCCGTCTGCTAATGATTTGGGTATAATCATTAGATGAAGACCAACAAGGACTTTATCTAATTTTTTCAAAATTCTATAAGGGACATCAATAGTCCCATCTAAACTGATCACATTTGCTTCTACTCCTGCAAGAATTCGAATCTGTGGATAATCTCGTTGCAGTCTATTAATCTCTGCTTTAATATCCAGTAATTTTTCTGGATTTTTTACGCCTAATCGACGTACACTATGACTGGCTGGCCCGTGATCAGCGATTCCAACCTCAGATAAACCTTGTGCAATTCCAGCTTTCACATTATCTTCAATACTTCCTTTACCATGACTATAACGAGTATGAGTATGATAATCTGCAAAAACTTTCATATAAATCGCCCCTTTCTCACTTAGTTTAACCAACTTCTCTATAGATTAGAAGGTTAAACTTCCAGTATGACAGTTAAGATTTCGTCAAATAATAAGAGTATATCAAATGTTCAGATAAGGAGGTGAAAGAAAATGGCAGGTGGTCAAAAAGGTAATACTCTAGTAAATCCACTGGCTCATAAAGCGATGGATAATTTTAAATATGAGATTGCAGCTGAGATGGGCCTTCCTGTTAAACAAGGATCTGAAGATTATTGGGGACAACTTTCTTCAAGGGACTGTGGTGCGGTTGGTGGGGAGATGGTAAGAAGAATGGTTCAACAATATCAGATGAATATAGTGGCTCAAAATCAGAAATTATAGTTGTTATAATCTATTACTTGCATAAACCAAAACATCCCATCATGGGATGTTTTGGTTTATGCTTTAATTTCGATCAAAACGCAATAGTCTAGCACTATTTAACAAGACCATAAATCCACCTATATTATGAAAAAATGCACCTACCATTGGAGAAATAATTCCCATACTAGCTAAAATAATCATAGTAATGCTCGAAATGGAAGCTAGTATTAAGTTTTGATGAATAATCTGATTAGTCTTACGCGATAATTTAATGATAAAAGGCAAACGCTGAAGATTATTAGTCATCAAGGCCATATCAGCACTTTTTACTGCAATATCAGAACCCATAGCTCCCATAGCTATACCAACATCAGAAGTCGCTAAAGCAAGAGCATCATTTACCCCATCCCCCACAACCATTACTTTAGAGCCATTCTTCATCTCTTCTTCTACGATACTTAATTTTTCTGATGGAAGGCATTCAGAATAAATTTGATCTAAATCCAACTCTTGACCTATCGTTTTAGCAACCTGCTCTCTATCTCCTGTCAAAAGAACAGTCCGTTCAATGCCTAATCCCCGAATTTCTTCAATAGTTTCTTTTGCATCTGATCGCAACTTATCAGCCATGAGAATACAACCTAATACTTGGCTTGCACGGGCAACCCAAACAATTTGACCATAATGATTTACTTCAAAAGGAACTACAATCCCGAGAGATTCTAACCAAGATCTATTTCCCAGAATCACTTTTCCTTGTGGAGTATCTGCACTAACACCCATCCCAGCAGATTCCTCAACGACAGCAACCTCTCTGACAACCTCTTTGAAAACCTCTTCAAGAACTAAATCAGTTGCAACTCGCACTATCGCTCTAGATACAGGATGAGTCGAACCTTGAGCTACCATAACTGCTGCAGCCAGAAGTTCTCCTTCATCTACTCCCTCTACTGGATTGACCTCAAGTACATCTAAATGCCCTTCTGTAAGAGTTCCTGTTTTATCAAAAACAATAGTTTTTATCGCACCTAACACCTCTAAAAAAGTTGAATTTTTTATTAAAATACCGTTCCGCGTTGAGACTGCCAATGAAGATATCATAGCAGTCGAACTCGCCAATATTTGAGCACAAGGGCAAGAAACTACCAAAACAGCGATTACCCGATTCATATCTTTTGTCATAAATAATGTACAGGCAGCGATTAAAAGTATCGCAGGCTGATAATAGGATATATATTTCTCTATACGTCTCATAATTGGAGTCCGCGAATTTTCAGCATCCTTCAAAAGATCTACAATTTTGCTTAAGGATGTCTCTTCTACTTCTTTGATAACCTCAACTTCTAACAAGCCCTGAATATTGACCGTTCCAGCAAAAACCTGATCTCCTTTTTTAACATCAATAGGAATAGTCTCACCTGTCATCGAAGATTGATCTACTGAAGATTTACCCTTTATAATTTTCCCATCTACGGAAAACATTTCTCCTGCTCTCACGATAATTCGGTCTCCAACTGTAAGATTTTTTGAAGGTACAACTTTTTCTCCTTCAGGAGTAATCAAGCATGCTTCTTTTACTTGAAGAGTTTTTAAACCCTCAATTGCTGCCCGCCCGCCTAAAATGCTCCTCTCCTCTAAAATATGAGCAACAGACATCAAAATAGGGATCAAAATTGCTGTCTCATAATCACCTTTAGCCACAGCTGCTAATATTGCTAAACTTACTAATTGTTCTGTGATGCATGTAGATTTCCGTGCAAAAAATCCCTCAAAACCTGATTTGAGAATAGAGAAGCCAGCAATAATTGCTCCTAAAAATAATATTATACCCGCAATCCCTTCATGATCTGGAAAAAGCCAAATATATAATTTTCCTGTCAGATAAAATACTCCAGCTAACAGGGCAGAACCAATTCGAAGGGATAAATGCAATCTTTCTTCCTTTGTCATCACAGGTTCCAAAGACAATTGTAATTGTTCTCCAGCCGTGTGTATGCTTACACCCATTATTGCTGATCCCTCCCATCGTTACTAATAAAAGGTAAGATAATTTTTACTCCAGATCCTTCACCAGGTAGAAATATTCGATCAGCAACCTGCTGGATAATTTTCTCTGTCTTTTCTAAGTATATACGCTGACGAATCATTTCTGGATTTTTCTCATACTCCTCAAGAAGCCCATAAAACTGAGCTACATTTAATTTGGCCTGAGCAATTCGCTCTACTTTACGGGCTGTTGCAGATTGAATCATAGCATTTCTATCTGCAATTGCATAGGGAATCCGTTGTTCTTTATACCCATAGGCTTCTTTCAACATAGTTTCTTTCTCTACATAGGTACTTGTTACCAAATCAAATTCCTTTTTTACCTCTTCAGGTGGCTGAAGAGAAGTAAATTCAAGAGCAATCAGTTGAATCCCTAGATCGATCCCATCAACTAGTTGCTGCGAATCCTGCAATACCATATTTGCTAATTCTTTTTTTCCTTCTGCAAGGACATAATCCACTGACAGGCAAGTAATATTTTCAGTCAACGAACTGGTTATCAATCCTCTCAAAATTTCCTTTGGTTCATCCACTTGGAGACCATATTTAATAGGATCAGTAATTTGATATTTTATTATAGCGTTGACAAATACTATGTTCTCATCCCCTGTCAGGGCATAACCTGAATTAATCACATTACCAATCTCTTCATAAGAATACAATCCATCAATAACTACTTCTTGAACCCGTTTTGCAGACAGTCGAATCACCTGATCAACCAAGTAAGGAAAAGCAAATAAGAGTCCTGGTTGATGAATCTGTTCCGCAGGAGTATTCCCTACCAATTTACCAAAGCGTAAAATCAATGCCACTTCAGAAGGCTGAACAAATGTAACACCAGAAAAAAGCAAACCAACAATTATAATCAGACTCACCCAACGTAAAAACAAAATTGCTGTATTTAAACTTTTCTCAAAAAAATTATTCGTTTGATTTTGCATTATTCATCCACTCCATTCGGCTCACTAAAAACATCAAATGGTGCAGAATCATTCGTGAAAATCAAAGTAGAATTATAATTAAGAATCCTTTCAAGTGATTGTAGTTTACGCAAGAATGAATAAAATTCTGGATTTTCAGCGTATGCTTCAGCATAAATTTTTGCAACCTCAGCTTCCGCTTCGCCTGTAATCTTAGCTGCTGTACTCATTCCTTCTGCCTTTAACTTAGCAACCTCAACATCTGCTTCATTACGAATCTTACTGGCATCTCTTTGTCCTTCAGCTCTAAACTTAGAAGCATATTGAAGCCGTTCAGCCTTCATCTGTCCAAAAACATATATAATATTCGCTTCAGGTAAACCCAATCTTTTTAATCCAATCTGGTGAACAGTAATTCCATAACTTTCTAATGCAACATCTTTTACATCACTGAGAATTTCTGTTTCTATCTCTTTTAATTTTAATTCATCTTGATTAGTTGAAACCAGAGCTGAAAAATCATATTTACCCAATACTCCATTTTTTGCATTAAGGATCATACTATTTAGTTGTAATTCAGCAGATTCCTGAGAACCAGTACTCTGCAAAAATCGTATAGGATCATTTACAGACCAGATCAAATATGTTTGGAGAATGACATTTTTTTTATCTTTAGTCAATGTCTCCACATAACTAGTATCACAATAATGCCGTCTACCATCAAATAGAAATACCTTCTCAAAAGGCCAGGGTAGTTTCCAATGCAATCCTGCTTCTTCTACTGCCAATCTAGGAGCACCAAATCTTGTAACAACCGCAATTTTTCCTTCATATAAGACAAATGTAAAACCATACAAGAGAATTACTAATATCAAAGCAACGCCTAATATCCACCGTATCCATGTTTTATTCATTTTCTCACTCTCCTTCAGTACGAATTCTCAAATCCAACCAAATCTCACCGTTATTAATTGCCTGTTTTTCATCCACCAGATAGATTTTTTTATTACTCACACCTTTTTCAAATGTCTCAAGCCATTTCCATTCTTTATAAAATTCAGGTGCAGATGAGTAAGCTTGTACTTGAGATCGGATATTTTCAACCTCATAAATTACCGCACCCCAGCGATCGATTCCATCAACCTGAGCTTTTTTAATCAATTGATCCCGATATCTTTCTGCAATGGGAATATTATATTCAGTATCCTTCTTTGCGTTTATAGAATAAATATTTTTTTGAATTTTCGCACTAACAATATCCTGATATTCTTTTCCAAGTTCAATAGGAGGATGAATCCCTATCAAAGCAACTTTCACTACTTCTAATCCCAACCTTTGGTCATCACTCTTTTCTTGTAAACTCTGGGCTATCATTTGAGCAAATGAAACCCTATCTCGACTGAGAAGATTATCTAAGTTTATCGCTACAATTTCTTGTAAAAGAATACGATAAATTTCAGCTTTCAACTCTTCCACAGGATTATCAAATTGTAAAACATAGTCACACAGATCATTTATCTTATAAAAAACCTGCATATTTATTGAAACTAATTCTTTCCCATCTCCTAAAAGTAGTTTGTATTCATCTACTCCGTGTGTCATCGTCCAAAGATAATCCCTAGACTCATCATTATTTTCATATCCAACCGTAAATGATTGAATTTTATAAACTGGAAACTTCTGAACTGTTTCAATCGGCCAGAGCCATTTTACATGAATTCCTGGAAGTAGTGATTCTCTACTCTGAATCTTTCCGAACCGATAAAGAATCCCTTGCTCTTCAGGTTGAATCTGAACAAACCCAGTCATTCCCCAAAAAATTAAAATCATAATTAAAATAAGAGGTAAAAAACTTTGTCTGAAAAAACCAATTATCCAACTAGAGCGAAAAGAAACTCCCATATTCTCTTCTAATGAATCAAACAATGCAGTGATTGGTTTAGCACTTAAAAATGCAGCCAAAATATAAAAATTAATAGTTCCACTCTCCTCTTTTTTTCCAAAAAAGAGTTTTAAACTGCAGCAAAATGCTACTTCTAAAAAAATGATACCCATAATAACCAACATCACATATACAAGATAATACTCTATCTTAGGAAAACCTACACCTTTAACGATCACTGCCAGTCCACTTAAGAAAGCTAAGCGCTGTCCTCCTCTAAGAAACTGGCTAAACATCTTACCTTCTTTAAACCTTTCCCTTTCTTCCTCAAACCAATTAGCTCCCAACAGATTAAGAAATGAGATAACAATAGCACCACTTCCAATAAAAATAAGCAAGGTATTTAAAGAAGACTGATTAGATAGAGTGTAATATTGAAATTTATCAAAAATAAATTTCTCACCAAATAATCCAAGAATCGAAACAACCAATAAAGATAATGGATAATCTCGTTTAGTATAACTTTGAAATTTTTCCTTTATATCAATACTTTTCTTCCTTTCTTCTTCCTGATCTATGTCTTGTCCAATATCTTTTGTTTTACTGATTAAATATTCTAGCCTGAATCCAAGGATAAAATATGTAAATAATGATACCCAAGCAATAAAACATTGAAACAGACCAACTAATGTTAAACTAAAATTAAAATAACATAATCCTATCCATATTATCAATCCTCCCAAAACCCCAGAACCAACGAAACTCCATAAAAAAATATTTGAATATTTTTCGTTCGTTAATTTTATATTCGACAATAGAATCACTCCTTTATAGAAAATATGATATTTTCCTTCTACATATTTCTACATCTAACTTCCAAATTCCTTTTTGCACAAAAAAAAAGAGCAGAAAAGATTTCCTACTCTTTTGACTCTTTAATTTGAAGATGTATCAAAAAGTTCTTTGTTCAAAATTATATTGCCCAATTTGGTTTCTAACTTCATCTTATATTCACCTTTACCATCCTTACCATTTAGATGATATTTCGAACCTTTTTGAGTAATTTCAAAAAGATCATTACCGCTAATAATTTTACCATCATCAGTTTCTGCTGTAATCTGATGATTTAATTTTGAGTTTATCTTAATATTTGAATTTCGAACAAAAATATCTACATCATTTGCGAAATCTATTAATTCAACATTCCCTACATTACTGTTTAATTTTATTGAACCACGTATGTCTTCAAGAAAAACCTTAGTATAATTCATTTCGCCAGTTACATTACCTTCTATACTAATTCCATGAAAACTACCAAAGGAACATTCACCTTCAACATTCCCACTAATGTTTATACAATTGAACTGACCATATTCACATTTGTAATCAATATTTCCTTGAACTTCACTAACATTTCCATAACCAAAAGTTGATTTAAGATTAATATTACCTTGAATATCCTTCAACTCGACTATTCCTGCATGATAATCAATTTCAACATCATTCTTATTCTCTAAAACACTAATATCTCCAAAATTATTTTTTAGTTTTACTTTGCCATTGATTTTCGACATTTTTATGTTTCCGAGACTTTCTACATCTATATTCAAGTGTTCTGGAACCATTATAACGAGATTAGAACTAATACCTTGAACCCATTTAGGAAGTTTCTTATTGTTGCCAAAAGTAAGCAAAATTTGATCACCTTTATTTTCTACTTTTGGTTTTAAAGTTTCCACAAACTCTTCAGCTTTTTTATCATCAGATGCATAGAGTGAAATATTAAAAGTAACTTGAAGGTGATCTTCTGAACTTCCTTGTATCTCTGTATTACCATAGTGATTCACAATAATTAATTTTTCTTCGTCAGCTAGATCAAACTTTAAGTCATCTTTAAACTTTGCAGAAATTTTTGGTTCTTCAAACCAACCTAACCCAACTCGGTTTGCATCAACATTTTTTACAAAACTTCTAAACACATCAACATCATTAAAAACAATATCTAAAATCCCACCCAACAGAATTATTGCTAAAACTATTGTTACTATCAGCTTTTTACGTGGCACTTTTTTCACCCCTCTCTATTAATCTATACTTCCAGAACATTTTCAAGTATCCATGAACCAACCCATGCCAACCCTAGAACAAGAATCGATAACGCAATCCAGGGTGCTGTTTCTATTTTTATAATTTCTATATAAAATACATCATTGTATTGGCTCCATCCCTTCAAAGTAAAATCAGGAAGCCACTTAAACAGAATACTGATAAATCCAACCACTCTAAACAATAACCAATAGCTTAATAAAAAAGTAACTCCCGTAATCAAACCAGTTAACTTATTAAATAACCGACTTGATAGATAGGAAAATTGACAGATCAAATAATTAAGCCCATTTGCCAACCAAAAGATTATATATATCAAAAATAAGTCATTCCATAACCAACTCTTTCCTCCTAATGAAGGTATTGTTGCTAGTAAAGCATTGATATACTTAAACCCAATAAAATAAGTTCCTCCGAGTGAGACAAAACTTAATATTGTAAAGTGAGTCATAGTTGCCAAAAATTTACTGGCCATAAAATACCATCCTGGAACCGGTAGGGCCTTAAGCGTATAAATGGTATCATCTTTCCATTCACTTCTATAGGAGATAAAACCCTTTAACATTGCATAAAACGGCAATAACCCCAAAGGTATAAAAGATAAGCCAAAAACCAATTCAATTCGCCAATGACCCTTTTGGGCTGCTAGAAGGAAAAGCCACCCTAAAGTTAAAACCCCATAGATAACCATCAATCCTGCTGATTCTTTAAACTCCTTTTTATATAAAGCCCAAAATTGTTTTCTCATTCAAATACCTCCTTTAACAAACCGTGAATTGAATCATTATATTTTTCTCTCAATTCGTCAGCATCTGCATAAATTTTTATATCACCAAATTCTAATAAAATGACTTTATCAAACATTTGCTCAGCCTCTAATACATCATGTGTTGAGATGATCAGTGTCTGTTCTCCAAAATCATATTTTGATGTAATCGCATCCATAATCCGTCCTCTTGACTGGGGATCAATACCTGAAAACGGTTCATCTAAAAGAACCACAGAAGCTTTTCGGGCTAAAGTAACGATTAGTTTTAATCTTGCTTTCATTCCTTTGGATAGAGTCTTAACTTTGGCCTCTGGACGTAAATTCATAAACCCCAATAAATCTTCAGCAATTTCTGAGTCCCAATTTTCATAAAATTGGCTCCAAAAATCAATAGTTTCTTTAACTGTCATCCATTTATAGAAGTGATTCAGCTCAGGTAGAAAAGCTATATGTTTTTTTGATTGTCGATCTACAGGGCGACCAAATACTTCTACTTTTCCTCGTGTTGGTTGACAGAAACCGGCAATCAATTTTAGTAAAGTGGATTTACCACTACCATTAGGTCCTAATAATCCAACAATAGAGCCTTTTGGGATCTCTAGATTCAAATTTTTAAGAGCCGTAACTCCTGGATATGCCTTGACTAATCCTTCAATTCTGATAATCGCTTCACTCATACCGTTTCACCTCTTTGGTATTGATTCTGCACCCGTTCCATTACCGATTTTATAATCTGCTCTCCATCCATTCCTAAAGAACGCATTTCATTAATAAAGTAAGCGATACTCTCTTCAGCCATCTTAACTCTAATCTGATCAACAATCTCAGAATTTTTTGTGATAAATGTACCCATCCCACGTACTGTTTCCACTAGACCATCTCCTTCCATCTCGCGATATGCCCTTTGAATAGTATTATGATTCACCTTCAACTCTTTAGCCAAATCCCGTTGTGATGGTAACTTACTACCAGGTTCTAATTCCCCACGCACTAAGGAACGTTGTATCTCGACAATAACCTGCTGATAAATAGGTTTTGAAATATCAAAATTAACTTGCATCCAACTCCCCCCTTCAGTATGATAATTATAGTGCACTATACTACTAGTATACTATCATTATATCCCTCTCTCCTATCTTTTGTCAAGAGTTTTTAAATAAAAAAATAAAAGAGCAGGCATTTTACCCACTCTTAATTATTAATTCTATGGTTTTGGTGTTTTAACAACTAACACGCTAAATTCACTATCTTCAGATGCAATCAACCCATGTGGAATATCTTTTGGACTCAACACAATCTCGCCTTGCTTAACTATCTCTCGTTCTTCATCTATGATGATCGCTCCATGTCCGCTGTGAACATAGAAGAATACATCAACTGGAGTACTGTGCAATGGTAATACTTCCCCGGGCTGTAAAACTACATTGACTACAGCTACTTCAGGCTGATTAATCACATGTCTTACCTGAACGGCTTTTGATGTAACTACTTTCTCCATATCATTTAAACGAATCACTTTCATCAGTAAATTCCCCCTATCTCATATTTAGTTCCTATTTATACTATACTCGATTTTTCCTAATCTAACATTGACATATATCACATAATTATAATTTTTCCAAGAAAAAAACTCCCCAAAGGGAGCTTTTTTAAATCTCAGTATTTAAACGTCTTTACATTTCCCAATCATATTCTATAACATGCATTTCTATACCAAAACCAACCATTCCTTCTTCTGGCACATATGCATTTGGATAATCAGGCCATTCGTCGCTACTTCCACCAAAAATACCCACAAGATCACCTGCAAGCGGGCCAGTCTCGAAATCCGAATCATTCATATTCACTGCCGCATAAATACAGTACTCACCTGATGGCAGATAAATATATTCCTCGATATAATCTGTACCTTCAGTCATCCCCCAGTAATCATACAAAACACCGTTGTCTGGATCATTATCATTATCAATCGAAATCACATATTCTTTGCCTTCTACTGCATATGGCAAATTAAGTTTTACGATTACGTTTTCTTCTTCCCATTCTTCAACAATAACCAAATCAATATCAAACTGAACCATTCCCTCTTCTGGAACATAAGCATTTGGATAATCTACCCACTCATCATTTGGATCGCCATATATTCCAACAAAATCACCGATATCAGGGCCAATCTCCTCTAATCCATTACCATTAGCATCTACTGCTGCATAGATAAAGTATTGACCTGCTGGAAGATACATAGTAGCTTCAATAACTTGAGTCCAATCACATTCGCCTAAGTATTCTGCAATGACCCCATTTTCAGGATCAAGATCATCATCAGCGATGATAACATATTCCTTATGTTCTACTGGATAAGGTAGCTCCAGCCTTACAATCACATTATCCTCTTCTGTCCAATCTTCTTCTAAAACCTGTAATTTAACACCGAAATCTACGAATCCTTCTTCTGGAACATGCGCATTTTGATATGCTGGCCACTGATCAATACTTCCTCCAAATACACCTACCAGATCACCAGCTAGTGGACCACCATCAAAATTTGAATCATTCAAATTTACAGCTGCATAAATATTGTAATCACCATGCGGTAAAGAGATTGTTCTCTCGATAATATCTGACCCATCACAGATACCCCAGTAATCCCACAAGACTCCATTTTCGGGGTTAGCATCATCATCTATCGCAATCACATATTCTTTATCAAGTACTGGATATGGTAATTCTAATGTTACTTTTACATTATCCTCTTTCCAATCCTCTTCCATAATAAACATATCAATATTAAAATCTTCCATCCTATCATGAGGAACATATGCGTTTGGATATTCTGGCATATAATCCATAGAACCACCATAGACTCCTAAAAAGTCACCTACATCTGGACCCTCTTCATTAAAACCTGATCCATTTGCATCTATTGCTGCATAAATGAAATAGTTACCTTCTGGAACAAACATTTGGGCTTCTATTACATCTGACCAATATGTTTCTCCCCAATATTCTGATACATAACCATTATCAGGATCCATATCATTATCAGCAAAAACCACGAATTTTTTATGGTCTACTTGATACGGTAAATTAAGTCTTACAATTACATTTTCTTCTTTCCAATCCTCTTCCATAACTTGCATATACAGATCAAAATCTGCAGATCCATTATCAGGAACATATGCATTTGGGGATTCAGGCCAATTATCGAAAGAACCACCATAGATACCTACAAAGTCACCCTTATCTGGCCCATTTTCATGAAAACCTGTACCATTCGCATCTACCGCTGCATAAATATAATAGTTACCAGGTTGTACTTGAAGTGATTGTTCAATTACTGGCCCAGTACCAGAAACGCCCTTATACATGGCCTCATATCCATTGCCTGGGTCAATATCATAATCCACATAAAACTCAAAGTTTTTACCTGGAACAGGTTCCGGTAAATGAAGTTTAACATACACTTCATTTTCTGTTACCTCTCCTCCTCCATTCGTATCTTGTATAAATACTGCAGTAATTGATTTATTATCATTCATGATGATATTGTTATTCACTACCTCTGAGCCATTTAGCCCACCCCAGTCTTTAAACCGCCATCCATTTTCTGCTTCAACCTCTAATTCTACCTTTTCTCCGGGAAGATGCTTACCACTTTGAGGAAGAACACTTCCCTGCCCCTCAATTTCCACTGTTAGCGTGTACATAGGCAAAAAATTCTGAAGCTGATCAACACACCCTGTCAAAGCCATTACAATTAATAACAACACTACCACATACAATTTTTTCTTCATAATTTCCTCCTTCCATTTACTTGAATTTATTTTAATTGATTAAAACAGCAAATTATTGTCTTTTCTTAGGAGAAAAAATTATCATTACCAACTTATTCCTTGTTTAATTTAATTCTAGATATAGTTCTTTTTTCCTGCTTTGTTTTGTTTAATTAAGTTAAAATTTATTTTTGAATATAAATTTTTAGATGATATTATTAATTTTTGTGATAAATAAAGAAAGCTATGAGATTATATTTAATCTCATAGCCAAAATAACAAAAAGTTTTAACCCTAACCTCCTCATAGCGATTACCCTAAACATTATTTAGTTTATGGCAATATATTGACTATTAATTAATAAAATCCTTTTTATAAAAGAAAAAGTCTCCAATCAGGAGACTTTTTTATCTATCATTATTCAAAATATCGATAAAATTTTTCATTAACTTTGCGGTAATGCCCCAAATAGTATAATCTTTATAATGATAAAAATAAACCGGGTATCTTCCACGACGCCAATCATAATCTTTACCATTAGGGATTAAATGATAAGGAAAATCCTCTTCTAACTGTACAGTTATATAAGAAGGGTATGCCGATGGCTGATTATCGATAAAAAACTTAAGTGGAACAGTAAAAATTTCAGCCACTTCATTCTGATTAAACTTGATCTTTTTCCAATCCTCCACATTTAGCAGACCTGCATAACAGTGAATAATTAAGTTAAAAGGTGATACCATATAATCTAATTCATTAATAATTTCAATCTGTTCAATAGGTATATTTAATTCTTCTGAAGTTTCTCGAACAGCAGCATCTTGAAAAGTTTCTCCTGATTCAACTTTACCACCCGGAAACGATATCTCACCTGGTTGAGTATCCAAATCATTTGATCTGACTTCAAATAATATATGCAACTCTCCATCCACGTTAATCAAAGGTAATAAGACTGAATATTTAGCCTTGATATCTATTGGCATAGCTTCGCGGTTTTTTATTTTGTTGGTTATATCGTTGATATTCATTTTACTCACCTTTTCTTTTTTGCCAATCCTTTGCCAGCATTCCATATACAACATGATCTACATAGTGACCGCAAAGAAACTCTGCTTCTCTAATGATTCCTTCTTGAACAAAGCCTAATCTTTCAGGAATTGCTCTACTTTTATAATTTTGTTCAGCACATCTTATTTCTACTCTGTTAAAATTTAACTCTAAAAATGCATAATCCACCATAGCTTCACATGCCGTTGTCATAATTCCTTTTCCTTGAAAATCTTTACTAAGCCAATATCCAATACTGGTAGATTTAAGAGCTGAATTAAATGCATGGTATCCAATAACTCCTGCTAGTTTATCTTGATACCAGATTCCAGCTTGGAAACCGTTGTTTGATGCGAATTGTTTAAGGGTGCTTTCGATAAATGCTTTTGTGTCGGCAACAGTTTTGGTGCCATCTACCCAAGGGAGCCATTCTCTGAGATATGGGCGACATGAGTCGGTTAGGGTAAAGAGCTCTTCGGCGTGGTTGAATTGGAGTAGACGTAGGTTGGTAGTGGTGTTGATTTGGTGTTTGAACATATAAATCACTCCTTTTGTTTAATGAAAATTTATAGTTAATATTTCTTATTTTCGATGATCTTTCATCAATATATTCTCGTAAAGAATTATTTTTCCTGCAAAAAAGATGAGCTCGAATAAGCTCATCCTAGTTTCATGTAATGACAAAGTTATTACATCGAATTTAATATACAAAAAGGTTGAAGCCCAAATGACTTCAACCCTTTTTCTAATAATACTTAAAATTTATTTGCTTATATTCAAGAAATTTCTCCAGCCAGTAATATCCTCACCAATTATTGTAGAGCTTTCTTCAATCTTAACTCCCATCGGAGCAGCAGTTAAAATAACATCTACTCTTCTACTTCCAGAACTCAATGAAGCCCGATGATAAAGCCGATCTCTTCTTTTTAATGATTCCCACGTTTGCTGTGAACAAGGATAAACAAGACAACTAACTATTCTTTTAGTGGAATAAAGAGTTGAATAAGCTAATATCTGAAGTAAATCTTCCCTGTGACGTTCTTTAAGGTAATCATCCAACTTATCCCAATGATTAACGCTTAATTCTTCCCAATGCCCTTTATATTTTGCATCAAGAATAATTGTCTCATTTTCTCTTTCTAAAACCAAATCAGGTAAAAGATATTTTTGAGAGCCCAAATATGACGGCTCCCAACTAATTGGAGCAATAGTTTCTCTTTTTCTACCAGTTCGAATTCTCCCTCCAATTTGTACTGCTAATCTTTCAGTAATAGTTTCAAGCCACGCTTCAAAAAATTCTTCCATTGACATAATCCACGGCAACCCCTGTAAATCTCCAAGGCCAGCAAGACCACGATCTTCAATTGTCCATTCCATAGCTTGCAAACCATTATGAAAAATCTCTCGCTTAAATGGCCCATGAGACCATGATTGCATAAGCATAGGAGAAGGCCTTTTTGGTACTACACTTCTAACCTGTTCTAATAAAGAATGACATAACGAAATAAGTTGTAATACAAATACTCCAGAATTCCGTTGACTTTCTAAGCTTGACAATTGCTTAAGTAATGTAAAATGAATTGCAGATTTTAGTTCTTGATCATCACGTAAATCAGGGTATCGACAAGGTACCTTTAAAAATTGAGCTGTTGACATCCGTGAAGTCACATAACTTGTCCAGTTAACACTCCCACGTGGGGCAGATAAATCAGATTCACTGTATTCAAATCTTCTTTCTAAATGATCTAACAGTCTCTGAATTCTTGCAAGTATAATCATTGATAATACCCAAGATGGAATCTTTCTATCTGAACGCGGAAGCAAAGGTAATTCTTTTATCGGATTGGGGATTATTCTCCACCCCATCTGAGCAAGCATAGGTCCAATACCTAACCACTCAAACCTCGGTTTTATTATCAAACCATAGTCAGGTTGTCCTGATGTTGGCGAAAGGAGAGGAAGTGCGCCTACATAATTACTAGATTTTAAAACTAAATCAACTGAATTTCCGTCATAATCGATTGAAGCAGATATCCCAAAGTCATTTAATATTCCACGGTTTTGTGTAATAAATTGTTTTCCTAAACGTCCTGCTTGAGACCAATAATCACGAGGTCGATCTCCTTTAAGAAAAAATTCAGATGATATCCTCAAAATAGATGAATCTGTAATTTCAAGACATGGAGATTCTCCCGGTTTATAAGACAAAAGCGGCGATCTAGAATATGACTTTCGACGTTTCTTTAACTTTGCCATTTTATAAACTCTCTATCCACTGTAAATATGAACGAATTGGTTCTGAGAAACCAGCCACATACCCCTGTGATAGATATTCTTCTAAAAGTGGAGCTAGATTAACTTTAAGAGACCTTGCCGCCTTTTTATCATCTTTTTCAAGAAAATAAGAATGACCTGGTATAAGTTCTAAACCCTCATCTGAGGCGTACTCAATGAAAATTGATAATAACTCACGATAAGCTTTTTGCATTAATTCATCACTATGTTCCTGTACAACTCTCATTTGAGGCCAAAGCTTTACAAAAGCAAACCGTCGCCGAACTGCTACATCTACAATAGCAATACTCCGGTCTGTACTGTTCATAGTCCCTAGTATATGTAAATTATCTGGTAATTCTAATTTACTTTCAAAACTTCCACCAAAATCATATGGTAAATTTATGCTTCTATTGATTTCTGCATTTGCCTCAAATAGAAAGATCGCTTCACCCAACACCTTCGAAAGATCTGCACGATTAATCTCATCTATATGTAAAAGAAAAAGTTTAGATGGATTAGAAACCGCACCTTCAATAGCTTCCATCAAAAAACCTTTTTTAGGTTCAAAACGGAAGCCCATTCCGTCTGTTGTTGACACCGGAGCCAAACCACCTACAAAATTTTCATAGGTAGTATTGGGATGAAATTGAACTGAAAAACCATTATTGTTGTAAGCATTCTTCAATATCTGTAAAGCCATCCTCGTTTTACCTGTACCCGGAGGGCCTTCTAAAACAACAAATCGCCTATCTCTAAGAAGTTCTAATACTTCATCTTTGTTAAAATCATTCATTAAATGAGAAAAATATGCCAAACGAATCTTTTCTGATTCGTCAGATACTGAACTTAATGGATAGTATCCACGTTCCTCAAACGTTAAATCTAAAAAAGCTTTTAATGCTTCTGAAGTAACTTCAATATTTTCAGGCAAGGGAACAAAAAAACCATAAATAACTTTACCATACTTTTTAAAGACAGAATCGTACTCCAAAAATAATTTTTTTATATGGCTAGGTATATCCATATCTATGCGAACTGGATCTTGCTTTGCCCATGCAACCATTTTTCCTTTACCATACTTTTTATTTAACCAAGAACAAATTGCTTTAACCTTTCGCCCATGTCCAGGGCGTGCAAGTACTTCTTCATCTGGACTTAAACCCTGCTTGCCAACTACCATTGCAATAAGAGAAGGAGCATCTGATACTGGAAAAATAACAAAACTCATACCGCCATATAGGCCAGAATCAGGATTGGATTTATGAATAATTGAAGCAAAAGGAATCGTAGTAGATTCAGGTGTTCGAAAAGACACCACTTTCTGAGCATCTTTACGATACCGTCCTCCCTCAGAGCCAAATAGTTGAGCAAATGCATTTTGACTTCTCTCTGACCAATTTTCATTTCCATATTCATGGATTAAATTAATTAGTTGTTCCATTGCATACCCCTTTCATAAAATCTATTGTCACTAAACATCATATTCTAGTAAAATGTTATATTTCCTGCATAAAAAAAGATGAGCCCAATAACTCAGCTCATCTCTATCTTAATTCCAATTATCAAACAAACTCAACCTCCATCATATACTCCACAACCTTCACCAAATACTCCTGATCTATCCCAGGCCATTCAAAACCAATTTGCCTTAAATACTCCACTGTTATAGTCGAATCAATCGTTACACCTGACCTATACTCTGAACTAGGATCAACTTTAAGCTGATAAAGATGCATCAAACCCTGCAGCTTTTCCAACTTATCCTGATCTTTTGCAAATGTCCTAACATATTCATCAATTGACAACTCATCTATCACATCTATCTCCAACCCCATCTTAGCCAAGACAGGCAACAGTTCAGCTAATTTCACTTGATTTTGATTATATACATGAAATACTCTTCCTACGGATTCTTTAGTTTTCATCAATTCTACAATCACTCTACTACACAAATCTATAGGCGTAAACTCAAAAGGTTGTTCTATCATTTCTGCAGACACACTCTTTAATTCTACTATAGATTTTATTAAATTATAAAACGCATTCTCTCCGATATTCGTCTGAAAATGTCCATCTCTATATCTTCCTGTCAGATTCCCAACTCTAAAAATCGTTGCATCTAAACCTTCATTCATTGCTTTAAATACCAGATTCTCTGCTTCAAATTTACTCTTGACATATACATTATCTGCATAATTCTGACCGACATAAAAATCATTTTCAGTAAATACTACATCTTGCTCTCCCTTTACAGCAGTTCCTGAAACACTCATTGTTGAGATATGATTTAATCTTACTCCATATTTTATTGCAAAATCAATCACTTCTTTTGTTCCTAATACATTCACTTTCTCAAAATCAGAGTAATTACCAAAATGCTTTACTATCGCAGCAGGATGTAAAATTGAATCAATCTTTGCTCCTAAAGAAATATACTCTTCTTCTGAGAGTCCAAATTGACTAAAAGTCAGTTCACCTCTAACTACATAAATTCTTTTATCCATCCACTGGTCATACTTACCATCAAAATAGATATCCATTAAGCCTAATAATCGAGTTTTGGCCCTGTTTTCATCTTCTCCTCGAACCAAGCAATAAATATTGGCATCTGTATTTAACAATAACTCTTCTAATATATGTATTCCTAAAAACCCTGTAGCTCCTGTTAATAAGACATTTTCAATTTCTAAAGTATCTCCACTAATCGCTATTTCTTGATAACTTTTTATTACCTCTTGAATTACTATAGCTCCTACATCAGTACTTTTAGCTTTCGACTCAATTTTAAGATTTCCATTTATCTTATCAGCAAGTTTCTTAATCGTTGGATAGTTGAATAAAGCCTGTACTGTTATATTCCAACCAAATGGAACAGCTATAGCTACAACCTTCATTGCTAGTATTGAATGACCACCAAGATTAAAGAAATTATCTTTAATCCCGATCCTCTCTACATTCAGAACCGACTTCCATATTCGAACCAAATTTTCTTCGATTTCATTTCTGGGTGCTTCATATTCCACCTTATCTACTAAGTTTTGATCAAGTTCAGGTAAAAGTTTTTTATTTACTTTACCATTCAAAGTTAAAGGTAACTGCTCTAATCTTACAAAATAAGATGGAATCATATATTCGGGTACTTCTTTTAATAAGTGAGTTCTTAACTCGGATGTAGATAAATCTTGACCAGAGACTACGTATGCACATAAATACTTATTCCCACTTGAGTCAACTTTATCTATTACCACTGCCTCTTTTACTTCTTTATGTGCTAATAATTGATTTTCAATCTCACCTAACTCAATTCTAAATCCTCTTATCTTCACCTGATTATCAATCCGTCCCAAAAACTCAATATTGCCATCTGGTAGCCATCTAGCCAGATCACCTGTTTTATACATCTTTTCTCCTAAAATCTTAGTTTCTGCAAGAGTAACAAATGGGTTTTTCACAAATTTCTCTTCCGTAAGTTCCGGACGATTCATATAACCTTTTGCTATACCTACCGTCGTAATACATAATTCACCTACAGCACCTATAGGTACTAGATTTAAATTCTGATCGACGATATATACCCTTGTATTAAAGATTGGTTTGCCAATCGGCACAGAATTATAATCACCCTCTCTCGCTTTCCAGATGGTTGCACAAATAGTGGTTTCCGTTGGTCCGTAGGCATTAATATATTCTACTTTCTCCTTCCAACTGTCAACGAGATCAAAGTTGGTTGCAGAACCTGCAGTAATAATTGTTTTCATGGTATGAACGTTTTCTGGATTTACACTATTCAAATAAATTGGGGGTAATGTGGCAATCGTAATCTGACTTAAGTTTAAATATTCTTCAAATCTGGCATAGTCATTGATAACCTCTTTACTAAGGATATACAGGGTCGCACCAGTTAATAGTGCCATATAGGTCTCCCAAACAAATGCATCAAATGAACAGGTCGCAAATTGAATTATACGATCATTTTCATTCACGCTTAAGTCTTTTTTATAAAGTATCTGTAAGTTCTCGATTCCTTTATGTTCTATCATAACTCCCTTTGGTCTACCTGTCGTTCCTGATGTATAAATCACATAAGCCAAATCTGTTGGTTTATTTATATTATCTAAGTCCGACTCATCACCAGAATAAAGTCCCTGATCTTCTAAATCTATAATTGTACCTGCAAAGTTCGCTTTATCAGCTAGATGCTTTTGTGTCAGCAATATACTAGCATCACTATCTGCCAGTACATATTCAATTCTACCTTTTGGATATTCTGGATCAATCGACAAATAAGCCCCTCCTGCTTTCAACGTTCCTAAAAATCCGACGATCATTTCCAGTGAACGTTCAACCATGATAGCAACAATCTCTTTAGGTTGTACACCTTTTTCTCTCAAAACCCGGGCCAGCTGATTCGCCCTTAAATTCAACTCCCCATAAGTGAGCTCCTTATCTTTAAAGACAACAGCAATATGATCCGGTCTTTTCTTCACCTGTTCTTCGAATAACTCATGGATCGTTTTTCCTTTTACATCACCGTTATTTGCATTATTAAATTCAACCAGTAATCTTTCTTTCTCTTCCTTAGAAACAATACAAATTTCCTGAACTTTCTGTTTTCCATCAGCCAGCATTGTATCAATTATGTGAATAATACTACTTTTGATTCTTTCAATCGTATCTCGTTTAAATAATTCAACATTGTAGGCTAAATTAATAACCATTTTTTCTGCACTCATTACTGAAATACTAAAATCATAATTTGTTATTTCAAATAAAGATTTTACCCTAACTTCAAAATCTAGATCATTTTCATTTTCAGTAGGATAGTTTTCAAAAACTATAATTGTATTAAAAAGTTCTCCAGAGTGCTGGCTTAGTTTCTGAATTTCCGCTAAAGAAATATATTCAAAATCTCTGATTTCAATCAATTCACGATTCACTCTTACCAATAGCTTTTCAACTGTGTCATCTTCTTCTGTTTTAATAACCACCGGTAATGTATTTATTAAGATACCAACAATCTCTTCTACATTCCTAAGCTCAGTTGGTCTTCCAGAAACCGTCATACCAAAACAACTCTGATTAGTAGAATTATATTTTTGTAATAAAAGTCCAGTTACTGTCTGAATAAATGCATTGATTGTTACATTATGTTTCTTACAAAACTCATTCATCTCTTGCGCCTTTTGTTCATCAAATTCAATCACTTTTGTTGCTGATTTTGTTATTACTTCATTTTTCATTGGCTTCTTATCATACGGACAAAGTGTTGGTTCAACAAAATCTTTAGTGTAGCTGGCCCAGAATTGAAAAGCTTTATTTTTATTCTGACTTCTTAACCATTCCAAATAGACTGAAAATTGTACTGCAGGTTCTGAAGGTAATGATAAGTTATTTGCAAGACAATAATAAATACTAAATAAATCTTCCATGACAATTGTATGACTCCAACCATCCAATAAAATATGGTGGAAACTCCAGCAAATAAAGTATTTTCCTTCTGATACTTTGATCAGCGAAAACCGATTCAGTTTCCCTTTTTCAAAATCAAAATCCTTTACCAGATCTTCATCCTTAAATCGTTCTATGTACTCTTCTTTTTCTATACAGCTTAAATTCGAAATATCATACTCATCTATTTCTGCCTCTGCATCCTTTTTTATCACCTGAATTGGATTACTTAAACTTTTCCAAATAAAGCGGGTCTTAAACACCTCATATCGATTGACTAACACTTCCCATGCTACTTTAAATTTCTCTATATCTACCGTTCCTTCAATCTCAAAACAGAACTGCTCATAATAATTTCTACCTTTTTCATTTAAAGTCTTATGATATAACATCCCTTCCTGCATTGGAGTTAATTCATACATCTTCACTTTATCCAAATCAAATAATTCTGATAGATAAGCAAAACCTTTTTTATCAATTACATTTTCCAATCCAAAATCTGATGCTGTGTATGATTTATGACTTTTATTCAGACAATGTTCTATGATCTGATTTAGATAATCTGCATATCGTACTTGAAGCTGTGTCATTATATTTTTTCCAAAATACTTTGTATTGTAATTTAAAGTCAATTGTAATTTTCCATCTCTAATCAATCCAACTAAATCAATTAGATGTATATTTTGATTATCTTTATAAAAATTCATTCCTGCATCTTCAGTACAACCAGATAACAAACATTCATTTTTTTTCTCATCATTGTCCAGAAAACCAGCAAATTCTCCTAAATAATTAAATAATATCTCTGGATTCATCATCTGCAATTTTTCATCATTCTTCAAATATCTTGCAATCCCAAAGTTGATCCCTTTATTTGGTACTCTACTCAAACTTTCTTTAACTTCTATAATTGTCTCTTCTATGCTCTCTCTCTTTTCTAGATATACTGGGTACATGCTTGTAAACCAACCTATCGTTCTAGAGAGATCAACACCTTCTAATATTTCTTCCCGACCATGCCCTTCTAGATTTATTAAAACATTCTTTATTCCCATCACTTCACTAATGGAAATAATCAAAGCAGATAATAATATATCTTTAATTTCTGTATTATACGCCCAGTTTACTTTTGTCAATAATTTTTCTGTTTGTTCCTCATTGATTTCTATAGCTAAACCCATATAATCTCTTTGAAATCTATCCGTGCTCAAAATCTCTGAAAGTGATTTGATTTTTGATACATCAATTTTATTCCAGTATCCTGTATCAACTGCCTCTGTTTGTGCAAAATCATTTAATCTCTGACTCCAGTCTTTAAAAGATGTTGTCTTTAGTGATAACTCTTTTTCGAGTTTCGAACGATATAAGTTTTCAACATCCTCTAAAAGTATTCTCCACGATACTCCATCAATAATAAGATGATGAATTGGAATCAATAAACGTTTACCATTTTCACCAAGATCAAAGATAACTGCTTTTATCAGTAAATCTTTTTCTAAATCAAATTCACCTTGTATCTTCTCACTAATCACTTTTATCTTCTCTTTTTGATCTGAATATAAATATTTTGATAAATCTATTTTCTTTAATCTAAAATCTATTTCATCGTTCCGCCGATTGTATTGCAATATTTGACTTCCACCAAACTGATATCTCATCCTTAAAGCATCATGATGCTTAATAACATTCTTAAAAACTGTTTCCAATAATTCTACATTTACATCTTCTCTTAAATTAAATAAAAACGTCTGGTTAAAATAATGTTGGTATTTCAAATTCTGTGCAACGAACCATTTTTGAATCGGTGTTAACAATACTTCTCCTTCAACCTCTTTTTGAGAAATTATCTCTTTTTCTTTTGTATAATTAACATTCTTCAACAAATTCTTAATAGTTTTATGCCTGAAAATATCTTTAACCGTTATATTAATTCCTATCTGATTTAATCTGGCCAAAATCTGAATCGCTTTAATCGAATCTCCGCCTAATTCAAAAAAGTTGTCATTGATACCCACTTTTTCTAAACCCAATACTTCTCGCCAAAAACTAGCCAGCTTCATTTCAATTTCATTGGTAGGAGCTACATATTCAGTACCTAGATTAATATTTCCATCAGGTTCTGGCAATGCCTTACGATCAACCTTACCATTCACAGTCAATGGTATCTCATCTAAATAAATAAAGTAGGATGGAATCATATAATCTGGTAATTCTTTAGCTAAATGCTCTCTCAATTCAGCTATAGATACTTCACATTCGCAGATTAGATAAGCGCAAAGATTTTTACTGCCTTTTTGATTCACTTTAACAATTACAATTGCTTCTTTAATCGCGTTATGTTTCAATAATTTGTTTTCAATCTCACCTAACTCAATTCTATACCCTCTGAGCTTAACTTGATGGTCAATTCTTCCTAGAAACTCAATATTACCATCCGAAAGCCATCTAGCAAGATCACCCGTTTTATACAATCTGCTACCTAAAATAAAGGGATTTGCTATAAATTTTTCTTTAGTCAACTCTGGTCTATTTAGATAACCTCTAGCTAGTCCATCACCACCAACACATAATTCACCTGGTACGCCTACTGGAACTAGTTGATTATTTTTATCAAGTATATATATTTGTGTATTCATAATTGGGTATCCAATAGGAACTGTTTGATATTTATTTATTTCACCTTCACATTTGTATATTGAAGCACAAATAGTTGTTTCAGTTGGCCCATATGCATTGATATATTCAACTTTATCTTTCCACTTATTTACTAATTCAAAGTTTGTCGCTGAACCTGCCGTAATTACTTTCCGTAATGTAATAACGTTTTCTGGATTTAAATTATTTAAATAAATTGGCGCTACTGTAACTATAGTGATTTTATGTTGTTTCAAATATTCCTCAAATCCAGAAAAATTATTAATTATATCTTTTGATGGTATGTCTAATGTTGCTCCTGTTAACAAAGCCATGTATTCTTCCCAGACAGATGCATCAAATGCACAAGAAGCAAATTGCACAACATTATCATCTTCAGTAATACCTAAATCTTGAATAAAAAACTGTTGTAAGTTTCCTATTCCTTTATGTTCAACCATAACCCCCTTAGGCTTACCTGTTGAACCAGAGGTATAGATTACATATGCTAAGTCTGTTGGTTTATTAAAACATTCCAGATTCAAACAATCACCACTATATAATCTTTCATCTTCAATATTAATAACATCACCTGAAAATTGCACGATATTTGTTAAATGACCTTGTGTTAATAATATTTCCACCTGACAATCTTCAAACATATAAGTAATTCTGCCAATTGGATAGTCATAATCAATAGGTAGATATGCTCCATCAGCTTTTAGAATTCCCAAAATACCAATAACCATCTCCAGAGAACGCTCAACCATTATGCCTACTATTTTACCTTTTGCAACTCCACAGGTTCTTAACTTTCTAGCCAGTTGGTTCGCTTTTTCGTTCAGTTCACGATAAGTTAATTGCTGTTCTCCAAAGATAACAGCAAGATTATCGGGTGTTCTGTGAACCTGTTCTTCGAATAGTTGTGATATTGTTTTTTCCATCAGATTACTTACTTTTGTCTCATTAAACCAATCTAATAGTTGCTCTTTCTCTACATCTGAAATCATCTTAATTGCTGAAAGTCGAGTTTCAATATTTTCAACAATAGCCCTGATTATATTAACATAATGGCCAGCCATTCTTTCGATGGTTTCATTCTTAAAGAGGCTTGTACTATATTCCAATTCAAAGAAAATTTTCTCTCCTATTTCAAATGCATGTAATACAAGGTCAAACTGAGCCGTTTTATTGTTTAATCCAGACTTACCACTTTCCTCAGAAACTTCGTTATGCACAACGAATAATACGTCAACCAATGGATTTCGATTCATAATTTTAGGTATTTTAAGTTTTTCCACCAACATCTCCAATTTATAATCTTTATTTGCGTAGCCTTTTATAGTATTGTCCTTAATCTCTGCTAAGAAATTAACAAATGTTTTATCTCTTGCAGGCTGATTTCTGATTGCCAAAATATTTTCAAACATTCCAACTATACCTGTACCAACAACAACATCTTCCGTATTTGCATATTTTGATAGCAAGATATTATATATTGCAAATAATGCCATGGATAAAGAGACATCCTGAGTAGAGATTAATTTACGTACTTGATGAGTTACTTCTTTACTCAATTCAAACTTATAACTTTCTCCAGATAATTTAATCACTGCAGGCCTTACATAGTCTGTCGGCAGTTCTAAAGCAGGAACTTCATCAGCAAATCTACTAATCCAATACGCTTCTTGCTTTTTAAGCATATCAACTGAACTTTTAATATCTTTCATACAAAATTCCCTCTCTTCTTTTAGTTTAAGATAAACATTTTAATAATATTTTATATTTTGTAATTATATCCCTTTGTTAGTATATATGTAATTACTTTATCCGTCAACCTTAGATGATACAAAAAAAGAGATGACCTCCATCATAAAGCTCATTTCTTTATCTGATTCTTTAAATAAAGTTAACCTTCCTCATATACTCCAACACTTTTGCTAGATATTCTTGGTCAATCATTGGCCATTCAAATCCGATTTGCTTTAAATATTCTATTGTTATAGTCGAATCAATCGTTACACCTGCCCGATACTCTAAACCCTGATCAACTTTAAACTGATAACGATGCATCAAGCCCTGCAGCTTTTCTAACTTATCCTGATCTTTAGCAAAAGTCTTCACATATTCATCAATTGACAGATCATCTATCACATCTATATCCAACCCCATCTCCGCTAAGATTAGCAACAGTGCTACTATTTTTACTTGATTTTGATTATATACATGGAATACTCTTCCTACAGATTCTTTTGTCTTCATCAATTCTACAATTACTCTACTACACATATCTATTGGTGTAAACTCAATCAATAGATTGCTCATCTCTGAAGACACACTCTTTAATTCTACTATAGATTTTATTAAATTATAAAAAGCATTCTCTCCGATATTCGTCTGAAAATGTCCATCTCTATATCTTCCAGTGAGATTCCCAACTCTATAAATCGTTGCATCTAAACCTTCATTCATTGCCTTAAATACAAGATTTTCAGCTTCAAATTTACTCTTGACGTACACATTATCTGCATAATTTTGTCCTACATAAAAATCATTCTCAGTAAATATTACATCTTTCTCACCCTTCACTAAAGAACCTGACACACTCATTGTTGAGATATGATTTAATCTTACTCCATATTTTAAAGCAAAATCAATCACTTCTTTTGTTCCTAATACATTCACTTGCTCAAAATCAGAGTAATTACCAAAATGCTTTACTATCGCAGCAGGATGTATAATAGTATTAACTTTTTCACCTAACGAAAGATACTCTTTTTCTAAAAGTCCAAACTGGTTAACAGTTAGATCTCCTTTAATTACATAAATTCGTTTGTCCAGCCAATGATTATACTTACCATCAAAATAGGTATCTAGCAATTGGACTAATCGAGTTTTTGCTAAACTTTGATTTTCTCCACGAATTAAACAATAAACATTCGCTGACGTACTTAGCAACAAATCTTGTAATATATGAATTCCCAAATATCCAGTTGCACCAGTCAATAAGATATTCTCAAAGTTTATTTTCCCTCCACTAACCGCGATTTCTTCATAACTTTCTTTTAATTCTCTAGTTACAATATCAAGATCAGCTTTTTCTGTCAGATAAATCTTCTTCAGACTTCCATTAATCTTACTTGCAAGTCTTTGAATAGTTGGAAAGTTAAATAAATCTTGCACTGTTATATTCCAATCATACGGAACAGCTCTGGTTACAACCTTCATGGCTAATAGAGAATGTCCACCTAGATCAAAAAAATTATCATGGATTCCAATTCTCTCTACACTCAAGATAGTTCTCCATATTTCAGCCAGTTTTTCTTCTGTTTCATTTGTTGGAGCCTTAAATTCAATTCCAGTATTTATAACTCCTTCAAATTCAGGAAGTGCTTTTTTATCAACTTTGCCGTTTGGTGTTAAAGGCAATTTATCTAACCTCATAAAATGTGAAGGAATCATATATTCTGGTAACTCTTTTGATAAATATGATCTTAAATCAGATACTTCAATCTCTTTATCAGACACTACATATCCACAGAGATATTTATTACCTTTTGAATTCACCTTATCGATTACAACTGCTTCTTTAACCCCATCATATTTCAATAGTTGATTCTCAATCTCACCAAGCTCGATTCTAAACCCTCTTATCTTAACTTGGTGATCAATTCTACCTATAAACTCAATATTTCCATCCGGAAGCCACCTAGCTAGGTCACCAGTTCTGTACATTTTACTATTTGAAACAAAAGGACTAACCACAAATTTTTCTTTAGTCAACTCCGGTCTATTTAGATAACCCCTGGCTAACCCATCACCAGCAATACATAACTCACCTGGTTCACCAATCTGTTGTACATTGTTATACTTATCCATGATATATATCTGAGTATTCGATATAGGCTTACCGATAGGAATATTTTTTTCATAATCTTTATCAATCTCTAAACAAGTCGCAATGACGGTACTTTCTGTTGGCCCATATGCATTAATGACTTTCAACTCTTTATTCGCATTTCTCAGCTTATTAATATGCTTAGGAGATAAAACATCTCCACCCACAAACAGAGTCTTTAAGTCAGAAAAAATCTCAATATTTTGATCTACAAATTGATTAAGCAGACCAGAAGTCATCAAAATCTTTGTAATTTGATTTTGTTTCAGCTTATCCTCAAACCTCTTTGCAGATAATAACTCATTTTTTTCGATCAAATACAGTCTAGCACCATTTAATAATGCTCCCCAAATTTCAAAAGTGGAAGCATCAAATGCAATAGAACCAGTTTGCAAAATTCGATCATTAGCATCAAATATTAACAGATTTGAGTTTGAAACTAAATTATTTACATTCTCATGCTCAATCATTACCCCTTTAGGCTTTCCTGTAGAACCTGAAGTATAGATTATGTAGATTAAATCATTAGGTTTATTAACCCATTCAGGATTTGATTTGTCTTTATCATAATATTTTGAATCATAAACATTAATAATTTCACCATTGAATTCAATTCCAGTTATCGATTCTTGTTGAGTTAATAAAATTTTAGTTCCAGAATCTTTAAGCATATACTCTATTCTATTTTCTGGATAATCTATATCTATTGGTAAATATGATCCTCCAGCTTTGACTATAGCCAATACGCTAATAATCATTTCCAGCGATTTATCTATCATAATTCCTACTACTTCATTTGAGCTAACCCCTCTTGTTCGTAAAAACCTTGCTAATTGATTCGCTTTTTCATTCAAATCAAGATAGGTTAACTCACTATCTCCAAAAATTAAAGCAATATTTTCAGGTGTTCTTTGAACCTGTTCTTCGAATAATTGTACTATTGTCTTTTCTTTAGGATAATCTATTTTTGTATTGTTAAATTCAAATAAATATTGTTCATTGTTCACAAACATTTTATTGCTTAAATTAGTTTTCATAAAACACAACTCCTTTTTGAATATAGTGGACTTTATTTATAATATGCATTGTAAATAACAATTTTTGGTTTTATTACTCCTTTGCCATTATATAAATAATAACATTATTTGTCAAGTCGTAACAAAAAAAATGAGCCTATAATTCAGGCTCACTTTACACTTAACTTTCACCTCTTGCTTTACTCCTATGATCTGCTTAAAGATTTCTTACAACTTCTTCATCAAGAATTTCTTTTCTTTGCTTCCAATCTGGCATTAAAGATGTCGTGAAACTATAAAATTTGTGGTCATGATTTCTATAGAGAAAATGAATTAATTCATGAAGTATGACATATTCTATGCAGTATTTTGGAGCTTTTATAAGTTCAAAGTTCAACAATATTATATTTTTGTCTATAATACAAGACCCCCATCTAGCTTTCATAGTACGAATCATTATTTCGGGCTTTTTTACATTATATTTTTCTAGTACAGGGTATATTTTGTTTAAGCAATCATTAAAAATTATAGTTGCTCTTTCTTTCAACCAATTATTAAAGAGATTTTCTTTTCTGGTGTAATTGGACTTATTTTTAACATGGATGTATATATAGCCCCTAAAATATTTAACTTTTTCGTCTTTATCTTCAACTATTTTAAAACGGTATTGTTTACCCAGATATTTTACTGATTCTCCACTTATAAATTCTAAATCTGTTTTTCTTTCAGGTTGATACTCTTTAAATTGGTTGACATTTTTTAGTATCCAGGAAGCCTTTTCTTTAACAAAATTAAGTATATAATCTGTGGGAACATTCTCATTTGCAGATACCATGATGGTGGTATCTGGTTTAATATTTAGATTTATATTCTTTACATTTTTTCGGTGTAATTCAAATTTAATGATCTTGTCCTTATAAGCTACTTCTAATATTTCCATAAATTATTACCACCTTAATAATGTCTGAGTGCTATTGTTTTGATATTTACGATGATTTTAATAATATCAGCAGTATCAATTTCAAATCCTTTTTCCTTACAATAATCATACAAGAAGTCATCAATTTCCTGAGCAATACGATTATGAACTTCTATGTTCTCATGCCAATCAACTTTGCTGTGAGTACTAACTATTTTATTGATTTCAAGGGATATATATCCTAAATCATCATCTGATAAATCCTTTTTATTATTTTCTGAAGACATATAAGTTGCTCTTTCTTCTTTTACGACAAAACCTGTTTTTTCTGATAGTATTTCTTTGATCGTTCCATAAAATGCTTGAGCAGGAGGATTGTTCTTAATATTTCCTGGATATTTTTCTCCTGAATAACCTTTTCTAAAATCATTCAAGATATCTTTCATATGTTCTAGATATTCTGCTTCTGATATTCTCATATCCTTATATTTTTGTAGAGTTTCTTCTATTCTTTGAGAGAATTTCTTGTAAAAAGCGGGGTTTGCATCCCATTTTGCATTGATTCTTTTAGACAATCTGGTTCTAATTGCATCAGCCTTTGCTCTTTTAGAACCGAGTCTTGCTAATTCTTCTTCAAAGCCTTTTTCATCTAAGATATCTACGGGCTTAGTTATATGAATAATATCTTCAGCAGAAATATAGTTATCCATGAGTTTCTGCATTTTTGCTTCATATTCTTTATGGTCAATTGTATCAGAATATCTTAGCTTTACACTTTTTCTTAACTCCTGATAGAATTTAAATTCATTCTTATATTTATTTAGCTCTTCTTGACTTAAGGCATTATATACCTGCTCTGATTCCAAAGCAATGCTTAGATGTCTGCCAAATTGACTAAGCACACCATAGAAAGTTTCTCTTAACTCCGCATCAGCTAAAAGAACTTCATATTCTTCTACATCCTGTTTATTCTTCACTGAAGCGAAGATATTTATAAGTTCAGTATAATAGTGTCTTAGAGTTCCAATTATACTTATGACATCATAAATAGCTCCTTTTAAATCTTTCCTGTCGAAGTTTTCAAGTCCTGCACCAGAGTATATTTCCAAAGCTTCATCCAATTTTTTCAGAAGGCCTCTGTAATCTATGATAATTCCATAGTCTTTACCTTCATAAATTCTATTTATCCTTGCTATTGCTTGTAGTAGAGTATGTTCTTTCATAGGCTTATCTATATAAAGCACTGTAGCTCTTGGAGCATCAAAGCCAGTTAGCAGTTTATCTACAACAATAAGAATGTCAAATTCATCTCCGTTGACAAATTCATCTTTTATAGAATCTTCATAGTTTTCTTCATTACTATATCTATTCATCATTTTATCCCAGAATCTTTTGATTTTATCTTTGGATTCTTCATCAACAGCCGTATAACCTTCCCGCTGATCAGGTGGAGATATGACTACCGCTGAGTTAAGATCGCCAAATTCTTCAAATGCATCAAAATATCTTATAGCTTCAATTTTACTATTTGTAGCAAGCATTGCTTTGAATTGTAACCCATGAGTTTTATAGTGTGTTGTAAAATGGTCAATTATATCATCAGCTATCAGTGTAATTCTTTGATCAGAGGAAGCTATTTTTTCGAATTGACTCCATTTTTTCATTACTTCTTCTTTTTGTTTTTCATTTAAATGTCTTGTGATCATTTCAAGGCGTTTATCAATGGCTTTTCTGTTTACAGTTTGTTCAACCATTCTTCCTTCGTATAATAGAGGAACGATAATTTTATCTTCCACACCATCAGCTATGGTATATTTATGAATTAGTTTGCCGAACTTTATCATAGTATTTTTTTCGTTTTTCATTAGTGGTGTTCCAGTAAAGCCTAGATAACAGGCATTAGGAAATACTTTCTTCATTTTCAAATGAAGCTCACCATATTGGGTTCTGTGGCTTTCGTCTACTAATACAAATATATCTTGACTTTCGATAGATTTGTGATTATTTGCAGCAGTATCAAATTTGTGAACCAATGTAGTAATAACATCAGTACTTTTATTGTTGATTAAAGCAATGAGATGCTTTCCACTGGTAGCACGTTGTGCAGATAATCTAGTGTGATTAAAAGTTTTATGAATCTGTTTATCTAAGTTAATACGGTCAGTTACTACTACAACTTTGGGATGATATTTTGACAATTCTGATAATATGTATTTAGCAAGCATAACCATTGTAAGAGATTTTCCACTTCCTTGTGTATGCCAAATTACACCAGATTGACGATTGCCTTTTTCATCCCTTTCCTCAATGCTTTTAATGATTTCTTTGATTGCAAAGTACTGCTGATATCTAGCGATTTTTTTAATATCTTTATCAAATAGAATAAAGAATCTACTTAGTTCTAGTAATCTTTCCGGATGAAATAAAGATATGATGTTTTTATCTTGAGTGGTAGGGATACGGTTTACAACAGTTTTGTCTAGTTGATTTTGCAGCCAATCTTCATTTTCTTCTTTCCATATAGACCAGAATTTTTCTGGAGTAAAGCAGGTTGCGTATTTGGTTTCATTTTTGTTGGTACTCATGACTATTTGAGCATATTTAAAAAGATGAGGAATGTAGTCTTTATACTGATTTCTAATCATTTGTTCTATTCCTTGTTTGATGGAGATAGAAGACTTTTTGCATTCGATAACAGCAAAGGGGATACCATTTATAAATAGAACGATATCGGGTCTTGCTGTTCCCTGGCCATCACCACGCTCTACAGAAAACTCCTCAACAACGTGAAATACATTGTTAGCGGGATTTTTCCAATCAATATATTTGAGGTTGAAGGAACGTTTTGTACCATCAGAAAGATTTTCTTGATAACTTCTTCCAAGCATCAGACTTTCATAGATTTTCTCATTGGTTTTAACAAGTCCATCAGTGAGAGGTTCATCAATATCTAAGATAGCTTGTTTGATATTTTTCTCACTGAATTTATATTCAATTCCTTTGTATATGTAAGAGTTAAATTCAATTAATTTTTTTCTAAAGATGTCTCGAAGTAGTACATTGTATAAGTTTCCTCTAAGTTTTTCGGCTTTTTCAGGTTTAATATATGTATATCCTAATCCTTGTAATACTTCAATAGCTGGGATCTGAGATATGTTTATTTCATCATAATCTCTTGCACGTGGCATGTGCATTCCCCCTTTCTAAGTGTAGGGTGGAAAGGTTAAAGGGGTAAGAACCTTTAACCTTTCGTTGATAAGCTTATACTGTTACTCTTACTTTTCCGGTGAGTAGTAGTTGCATAAGGCCTTTTTTTTGTTGTTTTAGGGTTGTGAGTTCTTGTTCTAATAAACATAATTCTTCATCTTGGCTCAGAAGTATTTTCCCAATTGCTTTTTGTTCTTCTAAACAAGGATACTGTAAATTTAATTCTTTAAAATCCTTATATCCTATCTGCTTGCCATCTCTTATTCCATATATAAGAGAATTAAGTCTATTAATAAAATTTTGCTGTTTAAATAAATATTTATAAAAATCTTCAGATATATCTGTTTTCTTTCTTAAAACTGTATATGCAGGACTTACTAAACCACTACAATTAGAATATTCTATACCACCTTCAAAAGAACGAAGGCTTATAATAAAATTACCTTTTTCGACTTTTTTATAATTTTTCAAATTATTTGTATTGTATTTAATATCAATATCTAATTCTCTACGTGGAATAACACCTCTATCTTGAGTAACTGATAAAACTTCTAATTCTCCATTATGCTTCTTATAACAATAATTTTCAAAAATATTTTTTGACTTTTTTTCTTCCCATTTTTTTGGGATAATTCCGACTTTCGTTTTCCTATATCCTTTTGGTACAATGCCATTTTTAATTAATTTTAATCTTTCTTTAACTTGTTTTGAATTACCTTTTTCAAATTTTGGTGTTCTTATTTTTCCAGTCAATAGATTTTGCAAAAGACCTTTTTTCTGTTCCTTTTTCTGTTCTATGAGTTTCTCTTTAAGTTCGATGGCGCTGGCCCAGGTGGAGAGGATATTACCTATTTCATAAATTTCATTGATATTTTGAGAAATCATAATTTTACTGTTATTAATATCATTTCGAGTAATCCCTGGTATGAGACCAGCTGAATCTGAATTATATTTGCTTTCATTTTTTTTAAGATAAAAATATATATATTTCTGCATTCTAGGTTTTGCTCTTATTGCCATTAATTGTCTACTGATACAATACTTATTATCAGAAATTGTTGTTTTACCTGTTCCAGAACCTTTTACAGTTATTAAGATATCACCAATATTACACATAGTTTTTGGTTTATTAGTATACTTATTTGCTTTAATATAACCTTCTTCAAAATCCGAAGGACCTGTAAGGTAGGGAATACCTTCTCCCGAAGTATTATAGTCTATTTCATTGATATGTTGACCAGATATTAGCTTAATAATTGTTTTTAAACTGACATATTCCCATTCATCTGGTATAATACCACCATTGGTCTTCTTATATCCTTCTGGCACTTCACCACGATTTATCATATCAATTCTTTCTTTTATTTCTTGCTTCACTTGATTCACCTACTTTCCTTTGTGTAGTATTTTAGCACTTGTAGATTTTAATTGCTTTTTCTGATGTCTTTCTATTTGTTTTATACTTTTCTCAGGAGTAGGTAAATCTTCTGGCATAGTACCACCTAGTTCTTTTATGGTTTGCCTTACTTTTGCACCAACTTCAAAATGGGTTTCATTTGCATTATCTTTACCTTTTATATTTTCTCGTTTTAATTTTTCCTCAGTTTGAGTTGCTTTAAATAGATTAGCAGCAAGTTCAGTACTTCCCATGTGGTCAAGTATTTTTTGCGACTTTTTTAAGTCTTTTCTCACATGAATATCTTTAGCAGTTAGCCCACCATAAAGACCTTGATACCCATGGTTTTGAAAAGTTATATAGTCAGTATCATTTTTTATTATTTCATTATTTTTCACAGAGTTCACCCCTTATTCCATCCAATTTTAACAGCATTGCCAAAATTAAATTCAAATCATCTCCCCTTTTACAATCCCAGTTCTTCAAGATACTTCACCATTTGAGCTTCTACATCTTCAATTTCTACTTTGATATTTTTTATATTCTCCTTAACAGCATTCATATCTACTGGTTCTTCTTCTTCAAAGGTATCAACATATCTAGGAATATTTAGATTATAGTCATTTTCCTTTAATTCATCTATTATCGCCACATAAGAGTACTTATCAATTGTCTCGTAATTATCATAGGTATCAACAACTTTTTGTAAATCTTCTTCTCTTAGAACGTTTTGATTTTTTCCTTTTTCATAATTACCTTCACCAGAAGCATCTATGAAAAGTATGTCTTTTCTATATCTGTTCTTTTTAAATACTAAAATACACGCAGGTATGCCAGTACCATAGAATAGATTTGCTGGAAGTCCTATAACAGCATCAAGAAGGTTCATATCTATTATTTGCTTTCTGATTTTACCTTCAGATGATCCACGGAATAATACCCCATGTGGTAGAACAACTCCCATTCTTCCTTCACTATCAAGTGAGTAGAGCATGTGCTGAACAAATGCAAAATCTCCCTTTGATGCTGGTGGAACTCCCCATTCAAATCTTCTATATGGGTCAAGGGATGCTTCCATTTTAAACTTTTTATCTGTATTAGCTTCACCAGCAAATCCCATAGCCCATTTATCCAAACTGAATGGAGGATTTGCAACGACTACCTGGAATTTCATTAGTTTATCATCTTCAAGGTTGAGAGGATTTGCTAGAGTATCTCCCCAAGCTATACGAGCATCATCAATACCATGCAAAAACATATTCATCCGACAAAGTGAATGGGTTTGTCCATTTCTTTCTTGACCATATACTTGAGCTTTTTTGTTAGGAATCTTTTTAAATGTTCTAATAAGTAATGATCCAGAGCCACATGTAGGGTCATATATTCTGTCATTTTCTTGAGGTTTTACTAATCTTGAAATTAATTCTGATATCATTGAAGGAGTGAAGAACTCACCGCCTTTTTTTCCAGCATCAGAAGCAAATCTTGAAATCATATATTCATACGCATCACCAATTACGTCCTTACCTTCAAGATTTGAGGGTCTTAGGTCTAGCTTTGCAAAATCTTCAAGTAAATGTTTTAACATTGCATTTCTTTCTTTTGTTTTACCTAAAATTACTTCACTGTTAAAATCAATATTTCTAAATACCCCCCTTAATTTTGCTTTATTTTCTTCTTCAATACGTTCTAAAGCAGTATTGATAAAATGACCAATACCTTTTTCAGTATCATTTCTATTATTATACAGGTAGTCGAAAGTAGATTTTTCATCAAGAACAAATCTATCTCGTGTTAGGGCTCTCTGTATTCTGTTTTCATCACCATCATATCTTTTTGCATATTCATCGTAATGTTCTTTGTAGGTATCGCCTAAATATTTGATGAATAGCATAACTAGTACATAATCTTTATAGATAGAGGAATCTATTTTTCCTCTAAACGTGTCGCAAGCCTGCCACAAAATATTATTAATCTGATCTTGAGTAATTTTCATAGTTGTGTCCTCCCTTTAGTTGATAATTGTATTTACTATCGCTTTATACAGAGTTTCTTTTTCTTTAATTAATTTTTTAAGTAAGCGAACTTCTTTTAGGTGTAGTTTACTTAGCTGTATCAACTTTTCTTGTTTATCTATTGGTATATTTTCTATTTTAATATCTTTTATAAAGCTGGTCGTGATAATTGATATTGCTGAACCTATGGAGTATCTGGATATAAGTTTTTTCATGCGGTCAGAGTTTAGGTATAAAGCAAGAAATTCACCTTTAATAATATTTTCATCATTAAGCCTTATTACACTAAAAAGTGAAGGGATTAAAATACCTTCTTTTGATTTATCAATATACACTGCGGTATAGGGGTAACTTAGTCGTATTACTACATCGCCTATATGTGTAGTGTATTGAGGTGGCAAATTTTCGATACTTTCAAACTCTCCAAGTGCATTCATATTGATCTGGCCATAATCTTCGAAACTTTTTAGAGTAAGCATTTTGTATTTTTTAGCTGGTAAAGAAGTAGCTTTTTTTCTAGCTACTACAAGACCTGTTCTAATTTCAGCTATATGGCTTAATTTCATGAGTCGCCTCCTTTCGTGTTATATTTAACTTGTAGTAATAATTCTTAAAAAAGGCAGCTTAAAAAAGTTATTTTGTGTTGTTACACTTATTCTACACCATGTTAGAATATTTTGTCAATAGAAATTTTGTACTAAGTAGAAAATAACAAAAAAACGAGCCCAAAAACAGGCTCACCTCTCTACCTTATTCTTAATTCATATATATTGAAAAAAATATCCTTAAAAAATCAGCTCTGCATAGCCTCATATTTTTTAGTGCAAATTCAGCAAATGCATCTATCATGCTTCTACTTTCTTTCAATATTCGTCCTAAAACCAAAGATGGCAAAAATAATCGCTGTTGAAGCTATTAAAATTATTCCTATCAGTAAACTAACCTTAACATTATATATATCAATCAATTTTCCGATCAAAATCTCACTGATAACTGCGCCGATTGATGCAATAGTACTTAATAAAGAAATGACAGAACTGCGAATCTCACTTGGAATCATTCCATGAAGATGTCTGCTGTATATTGGCATAAAACTTCCAAATCCAATACCAAATAAAACCATAGAAAAACATAGTGTTACAATATGTGTATAAAGGTACACTGATAAAAAACTAAAACCCAAAGCTACAAAACAGATTACAAAAAGAGTTTCATCCGAAAACTTTTTAGCAAACTTAACTACCAGCAATCCAGCTAATGCTGTAGCGGCTAAATAGAAGCAATACATATAGCCTAAATTTGCAGAGGCTATTCCCAACTGAAGTGAAATAGGCTGCCAATAAAAGGTGAATACTGAGTAACAACTAAAGATAATAATAATGAAAAAAGATACTCTTATTAATGCTGGATTTTTGATATAATATGAAAGTGTATCTACTGAAATCGCTATACCCCTTTTACGAGCCCCATAATTTTCAGGTAAGAAAATAAAAATACCTAAACCCAATAAGAAATAGATAGCAAAACTCATAAAATACAGCAACTGCATGGAACCTACATACAATGTTCCTAGTAATACAGCTATAATCATTGCCATAACTGATGTTAAAGTTCGAGTTTTACCAAGGACCGTCGATAATTCCTCAGTCTTGTCCTTCTTTTTTAACTCATCAAATAACCAGGCTGAAAAAGAGCCACTAAGCTGAGCCGTTGCAACACCCCCAATTATTGCAGCAAAAATTAATACTAAAAAACTATTCCCAATTCCATAGAGCAATTGCTGTATAGATAACAAAATCATCCCGATAGCATAAATAGTTTTTCTTCCAAAAAGATCTGCTAAATTTCCAGTTGGAAAATCACAGATGGCCATTGAGGCCAAAAAGAATCCAAAGACAATACCTACTTTAGTATAATCCATACCTGGCTTAGAGAGTAAAAATATTGTTGAAACTGTAGAGGTTAAAGTAAAACCTATAGTATAGATAATCTCAGCCATCATATAAGCCTTTTCAGCACGAAACTTTTTCATAATTATCTACTCCTTCTTTTTAATAACTATTTACATGCTAAATTGTCCCTATAAATTTTTCTTTATTAAATGCATTCTTGCAAAATCACGTTCTTCATAGTATATTTGCCCTAAATCAACATATCCTCTATCAATAAACCATTGAAGTGTACCATTTGGAAACACTACTTCTTCAGAAGCAATTGCAATTAAATATTTAAATCCATAACTGGGCAATTCATCTTCTAAAGCTTGAAGTGGCAAACTTCGGAAGTCAGCTTTATCATCTGAAAGGAATGAACATGTCAAAAATGCTATATCTTCCCTCTTTGGTATAGAATATGGAACAGCTAATGAAGGGACAAATTCTGCACCACCAACACAAACACCTTGAAAATAGTGTAATATACCCAAATGTGGAATCCTATACTTATTTCGCAAATATTTAATCCATATTGCTTTTTCAATGCAAGATGATTTTTTTGAACATCCACAAGGCTTATATGTTTCTAAAATCGTCTTCTCTGTAAGAGGTTTAGTAATTCCAGATATTAAGTCTTTGCCATTGTTTACTACATAAGCTTTTCTTTCAGGAATATCACCTTTTGATATCTTTTCAATGATATTCTTTGTAATTGAACCATTCCACCGCACTCTATTGTTAAAAACAAGTAAAGTTGGTGAATATATATTTAATTTTTTTGCTAATTGTGGGTGATTAGAAAGGTTATATGTATGTATAGAATATTGCGAATCATTCTTAAGAGGTATTAGTAATTTTCTTATTATACTGTTATAGGGACACTGATCGGCCCAATAAAAAAAATCAATTTGAGTACACTTTTGTGATAAAGATTCCATGAATACCTTCCCCTCAAACTTATATTTTTGAAAAATACAAAAAAACTACTATATTTAACTTATTTCAAAAGTTCGTCTAGCACTTCAATTCTAAATATAGCTTCTCATTCCTAGTAATGAACACGAGAAAAGGTATATTAAAAATAAAGTTGGATAATTAAAGTACAATTTCATTAAAAGTTATTAAAGTAAATTAAGGTGCTGGATATAAAAGTTGCCGATTTCGAAATTTTTATCTTGCCAAACACACTATTTTTCTGTAATTTAACTTCTGTAATAAGAGTTATTTATATTGATTTATAATCAATAATTTGTTATAATATTGTAAGTATATCAATTTCATAAGGAGGATTTTTAATGATTAATACCAGCAAATTAGAAGAACTAATGAATTCTAAAGGATGGACACGAGTAATGTTAGCACAAAAACTAGGAATCGATTATTCCTAGTTGTACCGAGTTTTACTTAAAGAAAGAAATGTTGGAGGAAAATTCTTTTATGGATTGGCGAAACTCTGCCACTCAGAGAATTTAAACATCATGGAATTTTTAAATTTGAACTAAAAATAAAAGAGTGACCTGGTATCCTATTTTTTGAGAAAGTGGGGATAGGATTAGAGCTTTACAGGTCACTCTTATGAGGATAACAATATTATACACCATAATTGCAAATAAGTCAATATGCGTTGACTATTTTGCAAAATTATTATATAATATTGTTGAATACTTTTTTAGGAGGTTTTATTAATGAAACAAAATTTTTTTGAATTAAAAATCTTAATACAGAAGATTATCGAATTCAAAGAAAAGAACAAGCTTTCTTATGAAAAAATGGGTAACAATATTGGAATAGATAAAGCACATCTTAATAGAATTGTAAAAATGTCAACACATCCTTCATTTTCTTTTCTAGTTCGACTTGCACACTTTATGAAAATACCTCTATATTCTCTTTTTATTCCATCAGAAGAAATGAGCAGACAGGAGTTTGCTAACAAGGTAAATGAACATACAAAGGAATTAAACAGGAATCCCGAAGTACTTGCTGAAAAAACAAATATTCCATTATTACGATTAAGAGATATTCTTTCGGGAGATTTATCTCCTACAATTAAAGAAAAGAATGCCCTTACTAATGCTTTAAGTTTAGAAGAGGAAATTGATTACAGTGAAATCAAACTTAACCACTTGAAACTTATTCTTAATGATCTAGGTTTAAAAAATAAACAAAGTGATAATGTCATCCAATATGTAAAAGATAATATTGAATAATATAAAAAAACTCCCAGGTGATTACCCTAAGGAGTTTTATCATTATGTAGATCAAAGTATTAATAAATGTTCATTATTAAAAATCGCTATTTTGTACAGGTGGAACTGTTGTTACTACAGGAATAGAAATAGAGCAAGTTTCGTCTGGTTCAGCCCAAGGGCCAGCAGATGCAACCATACTTCCAACTAATAAACATCCTAAAACACATAAAAAACAAACAATTTTCCTCATATTTATTACCCTCCACTTATATGATTTTTTTAACCTACAGATACTAAGAATCACAATTTATAATATTGTGTACCTTCTAATTTTTTATGCATACTTTCTTTCATTGTTTTTAGATACTCAACTTTATAATTACTCATGAGTTCATTAATTTTAACTAAACAATCAAAAGCATATGAATAAGCTCCTGCTTCTTTGAAATATTCAAAAGAAAGATATAAAGTATCTAAAGATGTAAAAAGTTCATCATCCTCCAACTCAGCCATTGCCTTTACATAAAATGCTTTACCTATCTCTAACTTGTCATCATACTCAGTGGCAATAATCTCAGCCTTCTCAGTATATTCTTTTACTACTTCAACTGCACCACCCTTATCAAGTTTTAAATGAATTTCTGCTAAATTATTATATAGTTTTGGTAAATCTTTTTCTTCACTATATTTAAACGAATCATTAATTATTTCTATCGCTTTCTCATACTCTTCTTTATAAAAATAGTAAACACCATAATTATTATAAATTTTTCTTTTCAATATATTAGGCAAAGTTTCAAAATGCTCATTTGCTAAGCCCAAATATTTTTTTGTTTCCTCCAAACATTCTTTACTTTTGTCTACTGTTAAATAAACCCAAGCAATATTAATATATATTCTAACTAAAAGAGAAGTATCTTCGGTTTCAGTTAATAACTCTTCAAATATTTCTACAGCTTGCTCCACTTCACCTAAATAACCTTTCGAAATTCCACTTAATTTTTTTATCCGAAATGCTTCTGCTCCTTCGTTATATTCTAAAGCTTCTGGAACACTTTCAATTACTTTTTTATACTGATTTAATTCATATAATCCTTTTACTTTTAAAAAAGTAATCTCAGCTAGTAAAACTTTATCATTGTTAGATAAACCTTTAGCAATGCCTATATTCTCCATAAAACCTGTTAAATCCTTCTTTTTCAACATATTTTTAGCTTCTTCATAATGTTTTTTCGGAGTTGATACCAACTTTTCAATCATAACATTTCCTCCCCATATATCTCTATCAAATTTATTTTTTCTCATTTTTATTATATCACCCACAGTCCGTTAATTCAATACTATACTTTATTTTTTTACAATTAAAATCAAAATTCCTGCAATATAATATTTTAAATTTTATTAACAACGAAGTATTAAACAAAAAAAGATGAGCCCACTAACAGGCTCACTCTTGACTCTTAATCAACCCCCTACAAACCTCCAACACCACCGAAGCATTCTTACAATACTCATCACACCCAAACCGCTCAGCAAGCTGAGCATTCATCGAAGCCCCACCAGCTATCAGTATAACTTGCACATTCTCCTTCTTCAAAAGCTCTGCCACTTCTTCAACCCTTCCCACAGTGGTTGTCATCATAACCGCAAGCCCTAATATATCAGGCTTTTCTCTTTTCACAACCTCAATTATCTCCTCAGCAGGAACATCCTTACCAGCGTCGATTATCTGAAATCCTCCACTCTTCAACACTGTTCCTACAATATTTTTGCCGATATCATGGACATCCCCTTCAACCGTCGCCAGTACTACTTTACCCTGATAAGTTCTCTCCTCACCACTTAAGCTATTTAAAAACTCAAAAATCGGTTGAGCTGTCTCTGAGGCTAGTAGCAGATGTGGAAGATATATTTTCCCTTCTGCGTATAGATCCCCAACTTCCTCCATCGCTTTTCCTAAAATATCTTGACTGACTTCCAATAGAGAGATTTCTTTTAACTCTTCTTCTATCAAACTTTTCAGTTGATTCTGATCACCTGAAAGTAAAGCTTCAACCATTGGATTATCTGTTACGACCTTCTCTTTTTCAGTAACCATCTCTCCTCTTAACTCCAAAGCTCCTCGCATACTACCCATTACAAATATATCGCCAGAATTCATTATCGCTGAAGTTAAACCCTTTTCCATAGCTTGAGCAAGATAAACCCCATTGATCTCAGCACGACCAGGTAAACCAAAACTCAAATTAGAAAGTCCCATAGTTGTCTTAATCCCTGCTTCTTTCAATAACCGCACTGTTTCAAGAGTAACACGAGGATCTTTCTTAGCACCCAAAGATAAAACAAGTGGATCAGCCAAAACCCGATCTCTTGAAATTCCATTCTCCTCCAAAATAGCTATACCCTCTAGAATCTTTTCAAATCTCTCTTCAGGAGTTTTAGGTATCCCTTTACCCATAGCTAACAGAATCAACATACCACCATATTTCTTCAAGAGCTGAATTCTGCTTTCCAAACTCTTTTCCGTTACTTGCGCAGAATTAATCAATGGTCGCCCAGGATATTCTCTTAAAGCAATCTCCAAATACTCAGAATTTTGAATATCAAAAGAGATCGGTATAGAAGATCTGCGATCCAATTCTACCATTACCTCTTTAAAATGTTCTGGAGTTAACAATTTTTCTATCCCAAGATTTAAATCTAAAATAGTTGCCCCTTCTTTTTCTTGACTCGTAGCCTCATCATAAAGAGTACTATAATTCTTTTGAACAATCTCTTCCTGAAATTTCTTTCTCGACGCAGGATTAATTCGTTCACCAATAATAGTAAAAGGTTCTACAGTTCGATAAACAGTCCGAGAAATAAATGACTGAACAAAAGAAATATTCCTTTGAACAGGTCTCCGCTTACTTATTAATTTTTTCATCACCTTGATATGATTCGGTGATGTTCCACAACATCCACCGATAATGTTCGCACCTAAATCAACAAAATCTTCTATGTAAATCGCAAAATGTTCTGGTGTCATCTTATAACTTAAATTTTTCCCATCATAGATAGGATCACCAGCATTAGGTTCCAAAGAAAGGGGTTTTGTCGTATATTTAGCCAGCTCCTTAAAAACTGGAAGCATCTCTTCAGGCTCTAATGTACAATTAATCCCAATCACATCTACATCTAAGTCCTCAAAGGTTGAAGCGAAAATTGCTACTGATGTTCCTGTAACAGCTCGAAGAGAACTATCAAAGGTCATGTGCACTATAACAGGTAAATCCTCGGTCACATTTCGAATCCCTAATACAGCAGCCTTTAACTCTTTAAGATCAGTCATGGTTTCAATGATAAATCCATCCACACCAGCGTCTAGCAAAATTTTAGCTTGTTCTGAAAAAACTTGAACTGATCCTTCAAAATCCATCGAACCCATCGGTATAGGGAAATTTCCTGTAGAAGAAAGATCACCAAAAACCAGCACTTTGTCACCAGCAACCTTACGAGCAATCTGGACAGCTCGAAAATTAATCTCTTCAAAATGTTCTTCCAATCCTAAAGATGCCAATTTTGGACGATTAGCACTAAAGGTATTTGTTAAAATAATATCAGAACCTGCTTCCACATATTCTCGTTGCAAACTTTCAACAACCTCAGGTACCTGTAAATTCAATAATTCACCTGGCATCTCACCATAACCCCGTTTGAAAAATTCTGTACCATAGCCACCGTCTAAAATTAAAATACGCTCTTTTAAAAGCTGTGAAAATTTATTTCGTTTCATAGTTACCTCCTTCAAACCCGATCATACAAACTGTGCTTTTCCGTGGTAATAAAATTCCTGTCTCTAAACTAGCACATACAGAATCAACCTCTAACAAATCGAGAATAAAATTATTAACCCTTATATCAACATCCCCATATCCAGGCGAAAAACGTCTGGTTCCCTCTCCAGATTGATCACGAAGCCAGGCATCAAAAGATTGATTCAACTCTTCTAAAGCCTCTGATGCCCAGGCATCTAAAAGCGTTGCCTGTAACACTTTCTGTTGAGCTAAATAATCCTCAATTGCTTGATCAATCTTTTTACCTAAAGTTGATACAAAGAAAGTTATTGACTTAATATTTTTAAATATCTCTGGAATAATTATCATCCCATTCACAAGTTTAGGAATTTCCTCAATCGGCATCGTTTTATAAAATAGCCTTCCCTCAGATATTTCTAATCCACGAGCATAGATTGAATTGGCAAGATTTCGCATAATATCATCTAAAACAATCGGATTTCCTTTGAAACCTGCTCGAAAAAAATATGCTCTTTTGGATGGCATAATTTCATCAGATTTTGGAATATACAATTTTGTCGTATACATAAGCCTCATCCTTTTATAGTTATTATATCGACTTTAATTTCTATATATTTTAGTAAATTCCTCTAAAGCTAGTTAAGTTCTTTATAATAAAAAACTTTTACGCTATTTGCTAATTTACTATTACTTTTTTAGAAATTTTAATCTTTTACTTGCATTCAGTGTTATTTTAGTGATACGATATACATAGATACACATTGCTAGGAAAAATTGGAACGATGTGCTACACAAAAAATTTAAAAAGAGGTGAATAAAATGGTATCCTCACTATCATATGATAGACTAGCTAGTATGCGTGATCCCCTCACTGGTCTCTACAACCGTACCTACTTTGATCAAGAGATTAAACGTCTGGAAGAAGAAAAATGTAATCCAGTAGGAATCATCATCTGTGACATCGTTAGTCTTAAGATGTTTAATAATGCGTTAGGGAAAGAAAGTGGAGACAAACTCCTTTTAACAACCGCAAAGATCCTAACCCAAACTTTCGGCAAAAATTATATAATCGCCCGGATTGGAGGAGATGAATTTGCAGTTATACTCCCTAAAATTAGCCAGAAAAACACCGAAAACGCATATCACAGAATACAAGATTTTATTTTCCATTATAATGAAAAGAACGAAAAACTTCCTTTAAGTTTATCCATTGGTTTTGCTACTACACAAGATAAAAAAGGAAGTATAAGTGACATTTTTAGAAAAGCCGAACATAATATGTATGATGAAAAAATTCATAATGGTCATAGCGCTCAAAACACTATTATCTATGCCCTAATTGAGTCACTTAAAGAAAAAGATTTTAATAAAGATGACGAAAAAGCTCGTCTATATGAATTAATTGTAAGTATCGCTAAAGATATCGGAATCAAGTTATCTGAACAAGAATATTCTGATCTACGTCTTCTGGCACAGTTTCGTGATATTGGCAAAGTACATATTGACAATAAGATACTCTTTAAAGAAGGTCCTCTTACTCCAAGTGAATATTCAGAAATTAAACGCCACTCTGAAATTGGATATAAACTTGCCAGATCTATCCCAGATTTAAACCAGATCGCTGATAATATTCTTGCACATCATGAATGGTGGGATGGTTCCGGTTATCCACTAGGATTAAAAGGTGAAGAAATCCCACTAGAATGCCGTCTCCTATCAATCGCCGATGCTTATTATGCTATGACTAATAAGCGACCTTATCGTAAAGCTATTTCTGCAGAAGAAGCTATATCAAATCTAATGAACGGAAGTGGAACCCAATTTGATCCAGAATTAGTTGGAAAATTTATCAAAATATTAAAAGAGAAACCAAGCAAATATGAAAATCTAAAATAAAATCCTTCCCATAACCTACCTAAAAGACATATTATACTATCAGAAAGGTAGGTGGGATTTAAATGGATAAAATTCATCAACGAAATCAATACCAATGGGCCAGCATCTTAATTTTGCTCACAGCACTCATTCAAAGTTCCGCTAGCCTTTTTGAAGGTTCGGACTACATAATAAGTATGCTTACGACTCTAACCATCGGATATCTAACTTACTTGACCCCTAGAGGCGGTTTTCTTGGATTTCTAATTAGCTCTCTAATTGTTGGTTTAATCACATCCACAGAATTTCCAACTCTTCTCCTAATCACGGGGCCATTAGGAATCTCACTCGGATGGAGTCAATACCTCAAAAAAGGCGCTTTACGAACTGCCATCAACGCAGGAATTATCATGGCGATGGGAATGTACATAATGACTTTTTTCCTTGACATCCCAGTATTTAAAGGTCAATTAGAATCATTGTATCCTAATATTCAATTAGTGCAAATCTATTTTCTCTTTGCTCTCTCTTATGCCTGGCTATGTTTCCGCATCCTGAACTCTTTAACCCATTGTGTGCACTTTCCGCTAACAAGAAAAGGTGTAAGCCTACACAAATAATTACCCAAGAAAGTTGAAGGTTAATAACCCAACCGCTAGTTTGAGTTATTAATCTTCAACTTTATAAAATTAACAACCTACCTACATTCTCACCCAATTGTACAAGAAGGCTTTCAGACTTTTCCATAGCTTGTTCTAAAGTCATCGGAGCATTGATAATTGAAAATAAAGCATCTATTCCATGCTCATAAACCATCTCTGCCCCATCTCCCAAAGTCCCCGCTATCCCAATCACAGGAATTTTGAATTTTTTTGCTACCTTCGCCACTCCAATAGGCGTTTTTCCATATATAGTCTGCAAATCAATTTTTCCTTCTCCTGTAATTACAATATCCATTTCTGGAATTATCTCTTCTATCTTACTTGCCTCGGTCACAATATCAATCCCACATTTTAGTTCTGCCTTTAAAAAAGCCATCAGCCCTGCACCTAACCCTCCAGCAGCTCCGGCGCCTGGAAAATTACCTACTGAAATTCCTAAAGTTTGTTGGATTAGCATACCAATATGTCGTAAACCTGTATCCAACTCTTCTACCATTTCTGGTGTCGCTCCTTTTTGAGGCCCATAAATATATGCTGCTCCATTTTTTCCATATAAAGGATTTTCAACATCGCAAGCTACCTGAATCGTTGTTTCTAAAAGCCGCGTATCCAATCCTGAAAGGTCTATAGTGTGAATTCTTTGTAATTCACCACCTCCGTAACCAACCTCATTGCTGTCTACATCTAAAAAATGACCTCCAAGAGCCTGAACCATCCCAACACCACAATCATTAGTTGCACTTCCACCAATACCAATAATTAAATCTCGACAACCTTCATCTAATGCTGCTTTAATCAATTCCCCTGTACCAAATGTGGTTGTCTTTAGAGGGTTTCTTTTATCATTAGGGACCAATGGTAATCCAGATGCTGCTGACATTTCAATAACTGCTGTTTTTTCATTTCCCAAAATTCCAAAAAACGCATCTACTCTTTCACCTAACGGGCCAGTCACAGATTTTTTAACAATTCGTCCAGCCGTAGAATCCACTAAAGACTCTACAGTACCCTCTCCACCATCAGCCATTGGCAAAATATGTATACTAAAACGTGGATTTGCTTTCTTCAAACCACGTTCTAAACTTTCTCCAACTTCACGAGCTGTTAAGCTTCCTTTAAAAGAATCAGTTGCTATCAAAATCTTCATATTTCCCACCTCACCCTATGTATTAGATTTTCTCCTTATTACTCTTCTCCTCGAATATATACAACCCGTCCTCCGATAATCGTCTCTCTCACTATCAAATCAGGAGTTAACAAGGTCAAATCAGCATCTTTACCCTGTGAAATACTACCCTTAGTTTCACCATGTCCCAAAAGATGAGCAGGATTAGTTGAGGCCATCTTTATTACGTCAACAATTGATAACCCTGCCAGATTAATCGCGTTTTGTACTGCTTCTTGCATTGTTAAAGTACTCCCTGCCAAAGTACCATCTGCCAATCTGGCCTCTTTTCCTTTTTTAAATACATTAAGCCCACCTAAATCGTATTCACCGTCATCTAAACCAGCAGCTCTCATGGCATCAGTAATTAACACCATCTCATCAGGAAGTTTAAGTTTACTCAGAATTCGTACCACCACAGGATGAAGATGAATTCCATCCATAATCACTTCTGCTACTAAAGGCAGATCCATGATCCCTCCAACAACTCCAGGCTCTCTGTGATGCAGTCCACGCATACCATTGAATGTATGAACTCCATGAGTTGCTCCTGCTTCATAAGCTGCTTTTACATCCTCATATGTACCATTACTATGACCCAGAGCTATCTTAGCGCCTTCTTGTGAAATCTTTTGAATATATTCTATTGCTCCATCGACTTCAGGAGCCACAGTAACAATAAGTTGTCCTGGTACTTCTTTTTGTAATTTTTGAGTCCATTCGATATCTGGAGCTACAATCATCTCTGCCTGATGAGCACCCTTTTTTTCAGGATTGATAAACGGCCCTTCCATATGGAAACCAAGAATCTGTGCACCATCCTCATTAATTTTTGCTGCCTCATTCACCACGTCTACTGCTCGCTCTATCTCTATATAAGGATTCGTTATCCCTGTAGGAATAAATCCTGTCACTCCCTTAGATGCTTTAAAACGAGCTATCTTTAAAATTCCTTCCAAATCTCCATCCATCACGTCTGAACCAACTGCACCATGACAATGAATATCAATCCAACCTGGAGAGATATACCCACCTTGTAAATCTATCACTTCATGATCTTTTAAGGAAAGATCATCTATCTCATCTTCATATAAAATATCTGCAATTTTTCCATCTTGAATAACCAAAATATGTTCACCAAGAATGCCATGTTCTAAGATCATCTTACCATTTATCAGATATAATGCCATTTAACTTCATCCCCTTTTGCTAAACTTTCTTTAACTAATGCTCTTTTACTTTTCTTTTCTTCCTGATAAATTCCATTACTCGTTCTTCCGATGTATTAATCACCTGCTCTGTTGGAAAATCAAGTTCTTTTAGTAACTCTTTAACTAAATCCAACTTTCCTACATCAAAGGAAATATGAGAATCACTACCAGCAGAAATCATCAGTCCTGATTTCAAGCAACTGGCAGCAATTTGTGAACAATTTTCTTGACTACCTTTTCTGCTACCACGAAAACTGCTATTATTAATCTCAAGAATAACATCATTCTCTAAGGCTGCAGTTACAACTTGTTCTACATCAATTTGGAATCTTGGATTCCCTGGATGAACCACCAGATCTACCAAAGGATTTTTAATAGCATTAATCATAGCCTTCGTGTTCTCTTCGATACTTTTACCTTCATAACCACACCATGGATGAAAACCAACTAAAACTATATCTAATTTAGCCAAAATTTCTTCTGGGACATCCAATTCTCCATTAAATCCCGCAATATTTGTTTCTACTCCCTTTAAGATGCGTACTCCTTCAATCTCTTCAGGCAAAGTAAGAAGATAACGAAAATACTCCAAACCTGATGCACCTGGCATATTTGGCCCATGATCTGTAGTTGCCATAATCTTTATCCCATTTATCCTTGCTCCTTCAGCCATTTCCCTCAAAGAACTATAGGCATGTCCACAACGTATCGTATGAGTATGTAAATCTGCAATAAATTTCATCATATCCTCCTTCAAAGTCGATGTAATAACTACGTTTAACATCTTAAGTTTATTTAATGCAAATAGCCTCCTTGACTTAGTATAATCCCAGCTACAAAAACTATAAGATAAATTTCTAATGGATTAAATTTCCGAACCACTAGTAAAATATTCAATGCCAATAAGCCAGTAAAAACCAACAATGTTGGTTGAGCCAAATCTGGAAGCATAAGATAAATACCACATAAGATTAATCCTAGATTAATCCAACGTAAAGCAGGTAACTCTCTCGCTTTAAATAGATAATCCAGAAAATAAAAAATTATAACAAATACCAAGGGACCCCAAATAAATGCCCTCATATTCAATATGCTTCCTACCAAAATTGCTGGAATACCAATAATTATCTTTCTATTAGAGGTTCGATCAATCAATCCCCAGATAGCATAGGCAAAAAAAATCCAGGGAAGCACTCCTCCTGCAACAGCAATCTGGTTCAAAAGCTGGGCTGGAATAAATCCAAAAAGCTCTCTGGTAAAGGGCAGTAAGAAAACAATCATTCCACTAACTACCACAATACTCAATCCTTTTAACCAATCTTGTAAGGGTTCAATAAGTAAATGTAATCCAATGGCAACCAAAAGAGCAAAAGTCATTGATAAAACTAAGTTAATGTTATAAGTCTGTTGATTCAAATAAATCGTTAGTCCTCCAGCAAATAATACCAGATTAAGTCTATGAGTTTTACACATCCGAGCAATTCCAAAGATTAGTTCCAACATACCTCCAACAACAAGACCTGTTTGCAGATCATTCCAAAACCAACCGACAATTGAAACCAAAACAATAGGATGAAAAATTGGAAATCGCGCCAAATATAGATCGATAAGTCCCAAAGCAACAAATCCAACCCATAAATAAATCTGATATAAGGTCAACTTTACCATCTCCCAAACTTCAATTCATTGAGTCAACACATTATCAAATTGATACATGCTACTTTGAAGATTGAACATGCTTGCATATTTGCTTCCATTTTGAATCAATTCTTTATGAGTTCCAAATTCAAGAATCCTACCATTATCCAACACAACAATTTTATCAGCAAGCTTTGCAGAGCCTAAACGATGTGTAACAATTATAGCTGTCTTATTTTCAGTCATCTTAGAAAATGTATTATAGATTCTAGTTTCTTCATTTGGATCAATGGAAGCAGTTGGTTCATCCAGAATTATTGTATTATGAGATTTATAAATACCTCTTGCTATTGAAATTTTCTGCCACTCACCACCTGATAATTCAGCACCCCCAAACTCTCTAGATAATATTGTTTCATAAGAGTTAGTGAATTTATTTAAATCAACTAATAAGTTTACCATTTCTAGAGACTTATCTATTCGTTGATAATTCACCTCCTCATCCACAGATAGATTGCTTATTGTTACATTGTTGGCAAGACTCAACTTATATCTTTGAAAATTCTGGAACACAGCTGAAATTTTTGAGAACAAAGAAGTATTCTTTATTTTTCTAATATTCATGCCTCCATACTCTACTAAGCCCTTACTAGGAGAATATAAGCCAACCATTATTTTGACCAACGTTGATTTTCCTGCTCCATTCTCACCTACTATTGCAATAGTTTCTCCAGGAAGTACTTCTAAATTGATATTCTCTAATACGTAATCATCACTATTTGGGTACTTAAAATATACATTTTTTAGAGAAATACCGTGAAGTTTATCATCCAGTTCATAATCACCATGGCGTTCAGGTAACTCTAAAAATCTAACAAAATTCTTTATACTCCCTAGATTATTACTTAATCTTCCAATATGACTACAGATTATCTCCTCCAGCACTCTGAACATCATATCAATCGATATAAATACCGCAAAAAAAGCACCTACTGAAATCTCACCTGATAATAAGGCATTGACAAAAAGGAAAAGTACCCCAATATAGCCTAACAACGTTATTGCTTTCATCCCCATTTCTGCTAATCCAGATTTTTTCTCTGCACGCCACATTTTGTTATTATAAAGATTTATTGTCTTGTAGTATAAATCCCTAAAGTAACTATTAGCTCCCAACATTCTAGTTTCTTTAAAAAATTCCTTATCTACTATACACTTTTCATAATATTCATATTCCCTTCTTAATGGTGCGGACTCATCTGCAAGCTTTGAAAAAACCTTTACTCTCAAAAACTGAGTTAAAGCAACTGGTATAAAAATGATTAATAGCGAGATTGCTAAAATTGGTTTAAGACTATATAGATAGACTCCCATTATTAATATATAAGGTATATAATAAGTCAATAGAGTAAAGAGAATAAATAGAAAAAAAGTACTATTCATGACCCCTTCTTTGGCTTTGTTTATATCATCTAAATTTGAAGTGTCTTCGAACAGTAAAGTTTCTAACTTAGATGCTTTTTTGTGTAGAGCACTTCCCATATTCCTCATTATTCTATTGGCTAAATCTTCACTCATAACATTATGAAATCCATTTAACAACTGATTCAAAACCAAGGCAAAAGCTAGGAAAAAAAGAGCAACAAAGACACTTCTAAGTGCCACATTTGTCCCCAAAACATTTGAAATAGAATCAAATAGTTTTTGAGTCATTAATGTTGTAAACCCATGAGAGAAACCATGCAGTATTCCGACAACAAAGGTTGTTATTAGATATACCGGAGATGCTGAATATGTTAAAGGGAGTATTTTCTTAAAAATTCTATAAAGTGATAGTTCTTTTTTTTGTTTCATAAATACCAACTCCTCTGATTCTCAAACATCTGAGCATACAGCCCATTCTTTTTCATCAGTTCTTTATGGGTTCCAATTTCAGTAATATTACCATCCTCGAATAATAAAATTTCATCAGCTAGCTTTGTTGATCCAAGTCGGTGACTTATACATATAGTGGTATTGTCTTGCCTCAAATTCTCATATTCTTTATAAATAAGACTTTCTCTAATTGGATCTAAAGCAGCAGTTGGCTCATCAAGTATCTTAAGTGGTGCTTTATTAACCAATGATCTAGCAATAGCAATTCTTTGCCATTGACCTAAAGACAGGTCAACTCCATATTTCTTAATTTTGCCAAGAGGTGTATTCTCTTTATTTGGCATTTTGTCGACAACTTCTTTGAGATTTAATTGTTTTAAAGCATCCAGTACTCTTTCGTGATTCTCATCTTGATTAAAACTATTAATATCTCCAAGCGCTATATTATCTTTTACTGAAACAGAATACTTTGCAAAGTCTTGATAAACAATAGAACACATAGCTTTAATCTCTTGAGAAGTGTATTTTCTTAAACACTTCCCATTAATTAATATTTCACCTTCATAGTTATCATAAAGACCTGTAAGTAGTTTTATTACTGTTGTTTTACCAGCTCCATTCGCCCCTACAAAAGCATAATGTTTTCCACTGTTGAGAGTAAAAGAAATCCCTTTTAATATATACATTTCGGTCGCAGGATATTTGAAATATACATTTTTGAATTCTATAGATTCTAATTTAATTAAATCCCTTGACGGTCTTTCTGTAGCAGCAGCGATTTCTTCAAGCATGCAAAAAGCATTTAAATCTTTTAAATACTCCTTGCTTCGTGATATTTCTTTTAAGCAAAGAGTCAATTGTACTGTTCCCATTTGCACTAAAACTAATAAATTACTAGTAATTGCCATGAATAATCCAAGAGTCAATTCTCCATTAACTGTTGGTTGAATCAATAGACCAATCATCAATGTCGATATAAGTGCAGTGAAAATTCCACCTACTTTTGTTTTTGTGAAATATTTTAAATATGCCTTTAATTGTAGCTTCCTTGATATTTCATACTGCTCATTCCAAATTGAATTTACTGATTCAGAATAACCAAAAATGGTTCTTTCACAAGCAGAATCTCTTCCAATTAAAATATCTCTTAGATACTCATGTTTTCTGTTATATTTTGAAACATCTCTATCAGCTTGATATGTTGTCTGTCCATTTTTTATAGATAAATATACTAATGGAATATTCATAACTATGATTAATACTGCTGCCCACCATATCTTAGTAGCAATAATAATAACAATACCAACTACCTGAATAATCAAAGAAAGAAAAGTAAGTAAATAAATAAATCCATCCTTAAACACAATTTCCGGTTCTTTAGAAACTCTAGAAATCAAGTCCCATGTATCGTTATTCTCAATATGATCATACTTTAATGAGGCTCTCTTATCAGTAATGCTCACTCTCAAATTTTCTCGCAATGCAAAAATTAACTTAGCTTCAGCAAACTGGCGAATTTGATATGAAAACCATTTATAACCTATGAGTAATATTAATAAACATATTGGTAAAACTATACTGCTATAAACAGCTTTTTTATTTGCGACTTCAATTGCAATATCAACAAAATTTGCAGTTAAAAGCAACTGGATATTTGGCAACAGTCCATCAATCACCTTTTGTAATACTATTAATAGGAAAAATAGTTTTGAACTCTCAAAAGGCACTTTAACTAAGCCAGATAAATTAAAATATTTATTTTTCAAAATACTCATCCTCACACTCCTCCTAAAAGGTTTAAAGCTAAGATATTATTTACAGTTACTTCTCTGAAAGTTTTGATTTTCCTCTACATAAACCTTTTTAAAATTTATTTTTACAATTTTCAATGGTTTTCGGTATCTTTCTCCCCCAACAATCAAGCAAGGACTTCTGGCTACAATCCCAGAAGTCCTTGCTATTCATATGTTATGGCGGAGAAGGACAACTCCAAACTCGAAACGTTTTTGAGCGTCTGTTCGCTTTCGATTTTTGTGAAGTATGTTTTTGAGAGCTTTAGTTGTTACTTACTATTTGTGGAGATTACATAAGTATCATTAAACTATTTCCATATTGATCAGTAATTACTGAACTATTGCAAATCCAAATCGCACCTCCATGGTTAGTTGCAAGATTATTTTCAAAAATATTATCTGTAGTTTGAATAGAGGATTTACCACAATATTATCAATACCTTTATTTGTTCATTGAAGTATAGGCTGCGAAGATTCTTTTTACAGTCATTCTTTTTTGCTTTTTACTCAAAGAATGGAAGTAGTCAATAAATATATCATCTAATACATTTTTATAATTATTATTTACTGGGTTTATAGCAGACTTTTTTGCGAGCTTTCTAAATGACTCATTTTCTACATCATTATGTAAGTCAGTTATTATTTGATCAAGAATATTTAAATTTCGTTTATTTAATTTAAATCTTTTAATGTGCAGCTCTATACTTCTTTTTACATCGTCATCATAACCGTATTCTGTACTAGGAGTAAATCTCTTTTCTAATACATCATATTGTATCTTTAACGGAAAGCCTGTCCTTGTTTCATATGTTCCCCCAGGCTGAATTATTATATTATTTATATCTACATATTTATCAAGAGCTTCTTCGAATTCAATACATTTATATGAACACTCTTTTTTTCTACATTCATCATAGTCTATATTTAGAAATTCTTTATTTAAAAATGTAAGTTTTTCACTTTTATACTTATTACAATCTGGACAAGATACAGAAAAATTAAACTTACACTCTCTTAAAAATTTAAATTCTTGTTTATCTTGCTTTTTTTCTATTGAATGTTCTTTTTCAAAAGTACCAACAATATCATGTCTCGTTCCACCACTTAAATCTATCCCGCAATACATACATCTATAATCTGATGACTCTAATAAACTGGTAAATAATTTTTTGCTATATTTATTTTTATTATAATACATTACATTTTTACTGGGATATTCTACATTACTATACGAAGTAGGGAAATTTAATAATATTTTAATACTAGTCATCTAACTTAATCTCCTCTAAAATTATATCTTTAATGCTTTTTTCTTTTTGACTCAACCTTTCTGCATGTATGAGATATTTTTTATCTTCACTTGTTAAATCTATATCATTAAACACCTTCATATATAATTGTTCCATTTTAGAAATGCCTGTATTTCTCTCTATATAACTATTGAATACTTCTCGATTAATATATTCAAGATTTCCTAAATCTCTAGAGTCCAATATTTTGTACGAATAACTATCCCCATCTAAAACAATTATTTTTGTATTTTCAAGTTCTTCGAAAAATGTTAATGAATGTACCGTAGTTATAATTTTAATTTCTGGAAATATATCATTTAATTTATTTATAATTGTTCGACTCATTTTATTATCTAAATGTTCATCAATCTCATCAATCACTACTATTTTGACATCATATTTAGTGGCATAATATATTTCAATAAAAATTCTTAACAGAGCCTGATATCCACTTGATGCAACAACTTCCTCTTGATTCATAGTAAAAACAATTTCATTTTTATCAGAAATAAGTTCTATCCCCACATTAAAATCTGATAAAAATTCTTTTAATAATTTATGAAATTGCTTATCCTCTAGACTATTTATTAGGAATTGAAAAGAATAATAAGCTCCTGCATTATGTTCACCACCAGCAAAGACATCTATTTTATTAAAATATTTAGTGTTTACTCTCCTATTTAAAATATCTCTTGGTTTACCAAGGTAAATAGATAATTCATTTTCATCAAAATTAGGGAACGCTTCACTATTAAAAATTACCCTATTAACAGTATCTATAAAGTAACATGGGTTATTCCTTTCTAAATACTCATTTAATATTGCTATTAAGGCATCTGATTTCCCAGACATATTTTTACCAGTTATACATACATGATAGTTATTATCTATAGATTTAATCGCTATTTTCTTAATTTCATTAATATAATCTTTATACATCATTATATTCACCTGACTCTTTTATTATATTTATGGCCTGTAATATTCTTTTAAATATTTCTCTCTTGGTGGAATTATTCGTAGAATTTAATTCCTTTGACAATTCCTTATAAGTAATCTTAAAATTTTCATTTAATATTCCTAATTTAGATGCAGCAACAAAGAAAGCCTCAAGATTCAAATATTTAATATAATCTTCAGTTTCAGGAAAGTTACTTATACCCTCAACAAAATATTTAAGTTTAGCTACTTCACTATCAACTTCATTACTACGTTCATCTGAGGAATACTCCTTTGAATATTTATCCACCAAAGCGGAATAAGTAGAGAATTTCTCTAATATTAAAATTTCTTTAACTTCTTCTAGACTAAATTTATTTACATTGAAATTATTTTCAACATAATCTAACAATTCTTCTCTTGAACTTATCTTTATATATTTATCTAAAGCTAATAATTTCAATAAAAATTCAACATTTCTATGTCTATTATCATCCTCTTTTTTAATTTCTATCCAAGCATTATTATTTTCATGGAAACCATTTATTTTTTCGTATAATTTACTACCAAAATATATACCATTTCTAATTTCTTGATTTGTTAAAGGACTCCCAGCACTATTTAATAATCTAAAAATATCTGTGTAGACTGAATAAAAGGCATCATCATTATCATTATCAAAATCATCATCATTTTTATTTTTAACTGATACAACACCAAAATCCAAAGACTTATTATTGAATTCTAATTTCTCTTTTTCTGTAAAATTACTATATGTAAATATTCTACTTTCCTTATCGCGTGTATCTAACTTAAAGTCTTTAAACCTCAATCCATATTTATTTAAATCTTTTTTTACATTTTCTTCAGTTTTCTTTGTTTCAGCATTATGATATTTGTCAACTAGTTCACTTATATCTTTAAAATCATAATAATGTCTTCTATTTTTAGATGTAGGAAAAATTCCCTTAACAAAAAAGAATAAACTTGTGATTCGTTGTTGACCATCTATTATTGTATATTTACCGTCTTTAGGATTAGAATACATATATAATCGTGGTATGGGTATATCTTTTAATAGTGATACAATTAAAGCAACCACTTGTTTTTCTTCCCAAACATAATTTCTCTGATATTTTGGTATTAAATATCGTCCCGACTCCATTCTGCTTATTATAGTATCTATAGGAGTAGGTAGACTTTGATATGTAATGTTAGAATCCATCAATTTTTCAACATTTACATATTCAATATTTCTATTTACATATTCATTATTATCTTTCGTTGTGTTTTCCATAATTTCACACCCTTTTTAGTAATATTTACTTTTAAATAGACATTTTATAAATCTTCATATATGTAATAGTTATGTTTTAAAAAGTAAAGATTAATACTTTTCAATACTACTATAATTATTTTTTTTATTAAATGATTCGACCACAAAAAGTATTTTAGTCGCA
>JAGMES010000100.1 GCA_023128035.1 Halanaerobiales bacterium
ATCTTCGTATAAGGTACCCCAGCTACAACCCATTGATATTCGACAATGATTCCATCTCCATCAGAGGCATCCAAAGTAAAGGTGGCAGAGTGACCTTTATATAACTGAATATTAGTAGAGAAAATATCTACATATGGTGGGAAATTATACCGAACCAATTGTGTAATTGGCTCTGTTGTATTCCCGGCCTGGTCAACTTGATACATCTCATATTTGTAAGATCCATACATATACACATCAAAATTAAATGTTCCAGTGCAATCTGTCGTAATTGTAATAGGAGTATATTCTGGATTCGTAGCATGGCTACCATCTGCATTTAAAACGATTAATCGATAATTAAGAGTACCTGCTTCATCCGTCTTCCAATTTACATCCAGACTTCCAGTATTGGTTACCAGCTCAGTCTCAGTAGTGTCGAAGGTTAAATCTGGCAGCAGTGTATCCACAATGATTGGTTGACTATAACCAATCGGCGACCAGTGCCCTACCCAATCCAGTGTCTGAACTGCAACATAGTAAGTTCCACCTTCACTTAGACTTAAATTTGTTATGTCTAAATCATTAATATTTAATTCCGATGTAAAATTAGGCAGTTTTTGAGTAGGTGTCGTCAAATCAGCTGACAAGTTATTAGAAGTTACAACATCATAGCGATAACCGACAATACCACTATCTAAATCACTGGAAGAAAAACTAATGTCATTAATCTTTAATTTACTAGTGGTATAAGAACTCGTTGCTGTTACTTCTGGAGTTGTTGGCTTTTCTAAATCAGCTATCAAAACTTTACTCATAACTGGATTTGACCAAAGTCCAACTCCATTTTTCGCTTTGACTGAGAGATAATAAGTATCTCCATGAGTAAGATTACTTACTTCCACAGTCTGATTGATTGACATAATATTGTCCTGTTCATCCAAATCCGATACATCTAAATCAATCCACCCTTCTGTTATATCCTTTCCACCTCTAGTTGTACCAATAGCGTATGAATATCCTGCGATTCCAGAGTGGGAATCTGCGGCAGACCATTTTAGTTTGAAATTAGTTGTAACATATGCATCTGTCTCAAGAATTGGATCATTTGGTGGTGTTGTATCAATCTTTATACCATCAGATACCAGTTTTATAGTTTGTTGCAGTAATTTATTAACTGCTCGAACTGCAAGATAGTAAGTTGTACCATCCGTAAAGGTATTTCCAGTACCTAAAACATCTTCAGCATTAATTTGTACCCGCTTTTCCTGAGTGACTTTCCATTGGTCACTAGTAATCTCCTGATCCTGATCGGTAATTAAACAGTATTCATAATACTCAATCGGAATTGTTGTATCATTTACACTCCAGATAAAGAAGAGTTTATCGTTATAAATACTATATGCACCACCATCAATGATGGATTGAACCTTTGGTTCTGACCCATTCACAACCATAACCCCATCACTTATACTTTCAGCAGAAATATCACCTGCGTTGTTTTGAGCAATTACCTTGAAAAAATATACTTTACCTAATTGAAGGCTTAAATTATTTCCACCTAATACTGTGCTATCAGTAATCAATTGATTATTAATTATTGAAGTTGGACTATCAAAGGTTCCAAGAGAATAATAGTAACCCTGAATGCCAGATTGTGGATCTGTACCGTAAGCATCAGCGGTTAAAGTTGATAGACCATCAACATAAGCCACAAAATTTCCATGATCATCAATACCTGGCGGGTTTGGCCTAGTGGTATCAACCAAAATTCCGTCCGTATAACCAATGCTAGAAAGTCCTGCACGATTTATTACCTTTATCGCTACAAAATATACTGAACCATTATCCAAACTCTGCGTATAAGTATAACTCTTTTGATTTGCCGTGAGAGGAATCCAAATTGTATTTTCATTAACAGTTCGGGACTTTAATAAAGCAATTTGGTAAGATTCTATACCAGATTCTGGATCATCCTGACTCCAGATCCAGGAAGCATTTAATTTTGTTCCAATATTGGTATACATCCCATCATCAATCACCAATGGAATTGCTGGTGGCGTATTATCAATAATAATCGGTTCACTAACCGCAACTATTGATAATCCTGAACTATTTTCTGCCATTACAGTTACGTATAATACTTCACCATCCAAAACAGAAATATTTTTAAAAACATGTTGTCCCACTTTACCGACCAGCTTTAAAGATAGTTTATCATCTCCATTGGCTGTCGTTCCAACTTTAGCCCAATAACGTATTGATGAGATATCCTCTGTGGCACTCCAGGATACCTTTAACTGTTGGGCACTGGCATATGTCGGAGATTCAACAACTAAATTCGTTGGTGCTGTCGAATCAATGATTACATTGGCCCAACCAGCTGATGTACTTGTACCATCCAAATATTCTGCTTTAACAGCAATGTAATATTTTACTCCATCTACCAAATTTAAACCAGTATGGGTCAAATCATAATGTAATTCAGATGTAGAGATTAACTGCCATTCGACAAGAACATTGCTGCTTTCGTCTATAATCTGATAATTATAACCCACCACATCTTGTTCAGGATTAACCATATCAATCACAAAATGAATCTGGTTCTTTTCATGAACATAAATTCCATCTGTACTGACTGTTGGTACAGGAGGTAATGTAGTATCAATTTGAATTTGATTAGTAGTAGCAGTTGCTTCATTTCCGGCTGCATCTACAGCTTTGATGGTTACATAATAAGTTTTATCTTCAAATGTATAACCTGGTCTGCTTATAACTAAGGTATACTCTTCAACAGCATTAGTAATTAAAACCCAACCTGACGAATCTGCCTCTACAAATCCTTGGCTTACATCACCAGTTCCTACAGTAGTTCCGATCTTATAATAGTAATTAGAAATCGGAGATAAATCTTGTACTACCCAGGTCACTTCTAAGGAGGTATTGGTTCGTTGTATATAGTTACCATAACCTTCTGGAAGTTCACTACCTCCGACAATAGACGAAAATACTGGAGATTGAGTATCCACTATAAATCCTGAAGAATAACCACGAGTAGCTAACCCTACCCCGTTCTCTGCTTGAATCACAAAATAATAGGTATTTCCTTCAACCAAAGAGATTTCTGGTATTTTATTTTTTAACTCAGTAAACGAGTTATACCAATCAAATGGTTCTCCCGCAGGAATATCTGTAATACCATATTTAGCTACTGCTTGGGTCTCCAGATCAGTAAACATTGGAGAAAAATCAACAGATGTATAACTTTTTAGATATTCTTGTGTTCCATAGGAAGACAAACCAGATACACTTAAATCCGAAATAGCTGGTCCACTGCCATCAACAGTAAATCCAGTTGGACTTACATACTCGGTTGTATTACCTAAGCTATCATAAACAATAAGTATCGGATAGTAAGTTTGACCATCTACAAACTGACCTGTAATCCGTTCTTCTCCCTGATAACTGGACAAACTTTGAATCTGTCTTTCTGGTAACTCATTGATTTGTACATTTGCGAGTGTTAAACCTTGTGGCAGATAGCCATAACGATAACGAGTAATAGCTGTCTGATCTTCAAGGAATTTAAAACTGATAAATACTTCAACATTACTTGTAATATAAGTTTGGTTGTTATAGGTTTGGCCTTGAATGGTTAGGAAGTTAACCGTTGGCCCTGTATCATCCACACGATATACATACATGGTATCACTACTGGTATCATCACTTAAATTAGTCTTTAGATTACCTGCACGGTCTACAGCCTCGACAATTAACTTATTTGAACCCGAATCTGCTTGAATCACCCCATCAGCAGGTACATCAACAAATGTTCCATCTTCATTCCATTTATAGCGTAAAGTAGCCAATCCACTTACAGAATCTGTTGTCTCTACGTTAATACTTTGTGATGTAACATAGTTTTCATTTGGTAAAGGCGTGATACGAATGATAGGTCCAGAAACATCCACTATAAAACTAACTGAATCAGATGAAATCGATTCTTCACCATCAGAAACCGTAACCACAATCTCATATATAGCTCCATCTGTCAAATCACTCAACTGATAAGTATTTGTTACAATATCTTGACTATTTAAAGTAATTGGCACCCCATTTTTCTTAACCGCAAATGTATAGGTCAAAATCTCATTATCATAGTCGATACTAGATGCTGCTATAGTTGTAGATGATTGAGGTAAAAATCCATTTGTTAATAATCCTAAAATCGATATCGTTGGTTTAGTTGGTGGATTATTTGGAATTGTTACCGTATATTCACTTTCTGAATAAAGATGCTCTGAATCATAGTCATTATACGTAATGATTCGATATTTATAGGTTTGTTTGGCACTCACATTTCGGGTAAATGTCCAACCATTACTATAAGGAACACTTTCATATGGTGGCTCGTTAGTATCACTTAAATTTTCCTGTTGAATAACATAATAACTACATATAACAGGAGAGATGATTAATTCAATCTGTTGTTGATAAGGTACCATTGTAGCATCGACAAAACTAATTTCGTGATTGGTTACACTAGCGACAGGTGGTAATCCATACCATATTAATTCGCTTGAATAATTCCCTTCATTTCCAGCATGATCAATGGCTTTTACTTTCACTTTAATCTCTTCATTTGGAGTCACATCTTTAAAGGTATAAGATATCCCTATCAAAACATCTTCTTCAGCTGTTTTATCTGGTCGAGTATAAGAGATTACATACTTATAAACTCCGCTATTTTCCGTTGCAGGTAAATCTGAAATAGAATCCCAAGTAAACTTAACCTGATTCCCATCATTAGTAAAATAATTACTCAATGCATTTGGAAATGTAATGGTTGGTGGTTTGGTATAATCCAAAGTGACTGATTTCGTGCTACTATTATAATTATCAGCTTTATCATAGGATTTTACTGTAATATCATATTTTCCTTCGGAACCTAAAGTATAATTAATCGTATCGTCATCTGCTAAATTAACCCTATTTATAATTAAAGGATCTGTAGCCAAACCGGATGTTATTTTAAAATATTTAACGTCATTTAATTTTAAAGTATCACTCGGATAAGGATAACCATCTGGATATTCTCCATTATATTGATCCAGGCGAATTTGGATGTTCGGATCAGAGGTAACACCAATACTATTCGCTTCTGCTGGATTAGTAGTTTGTGAGATGATGGTAAAAACAGGTTCAGCAGGAGCCAATGTATCTATAAAGATTTTTCGCTTCACAGACTCAGTAAAATCAATCTCATCAGAGGCCTCCACCCACCATATATATTCACCGTTACTTAGAGGAACGTTAGCCTCAATCGACCATCGAGATATCAAATCTCCAAAAACGTGTTGGACATTACCTAGATATGTCACAGGTAAAGAAAATAATACATTTTGGACTTTAATTGAATAATCCACTTGATCTCCATCCATATCCTTAGCTCCTGCTACAAAAGCTAAAAATCGTACTGATGTGGCATTTAATGAAACTCCACCTCCTGGGCTGAATAATGTTGGTGTTGAGGGTGGAGTATTTGGTGCTTCAATTGGGTCTGTACTTACCCATAATTCTGTCGTATCATGTTTTGTCGCAATAGAAAATTGATAATGTCTTCCAGCTGTAAAGTTGTAATTGCTATATGTATATGAAATAGTTCCAGGATTAGAGGATTTTATCATCCATCCTGTTTCTCCCTTATCATTGTCTGGGTCTTCTACAGCAAACCAACGAATATTATACCCATCTGTCAGACCATGATGTTCAAAATTCACAACAATCTCATCTGGGCCAGCAAACTCAGCTGTAAGATTCGATGGTTTTGGTGGCGTTTTAAATGAACCTAAATCATACCATGTTGACTCATTTTGAAAATCATCTACCCCTTTAATTTGAATCTGATATGTACTGTACCAATTAACATCCAAATCTATTGAAGTATTAGTTAGATCCCCCTCAATAGAAATCCAATTCCCATCATCTTTTTTATAACGAAGATTAGCAGATTTAAAACCAATTCCTTCATCAATTAACTGATTCCAACTTAAAGTTGCGATCAGTTTTAAAGTACCATTTTGTATATTAGTTAAAGTCGCGGCATCCACTTCACCTGTAATGTTCAAACGTTCGGTAAAATTCCAACCACCTTCAGGTGGAACAGGTGGATCTTGGTCAATATAAAATGTACCTTCTGGACCCCAAGACCCAACGTTATTATCCGATACTTTCCATGAATAACGACCCGTTCCTAAGGATAATCCTGATATTGTAAAAGAATTATTGATAATGGTAATTGAATATGTATCAATTGTTCTTAAGGCATTACCTGAAATATCAATTTCCTGAATACCAACTGTTGCTGATAAATTTGAGACCGTATATGTTAAATCACTACTTTCAATTTTAAATGTACTTATTTCTTTCAAAACGTCACCCTCAGTAGGTTCTTTAGGTTTTAAATCTGCATTGTATTCAATATATAATCTGGGCCATTTTGATGAATATTCATATTCCTTTGAGCGAAAATGTTTTAATGTTTGTTTCCCTTCATCAATTGTATAAAGAAAAACACCATAATTTGAACTAGGATTTAGAATCCAATCCTTAATCCAGTCTAACTTTAATTCAAACGGTTTAAATTCATTGATGGTTGAATTTACATATAATGTCCTATAATAATCCTCCTTGCCTGGTTGATTATCCCATGTTATTGAACTCTCACTCCAGGAATTCGCCACTTCCCAAATTTGAACTTTTGCTAAATCTGTATCAGGTGCATCAAACATATATAATTGGGCTTGAGCTTTATTTATTATTGCATAGTCTGGAATTTGTGAAACATCAAACTGTAATAAAGAATGTTGAGTTTTCCACCCATAATACTTATTCATACCAACTTCTAAACGTTCCCATTCACCTCTTTTTATGGTATTAAAACTGTGATTGCTAATATAAGCATCTTGTCCGACAGAGATATCCTTTTCAATAGTAGGATCAATAATAATTGGGTAAGCCCTATCATCTGCTTGTAACCAATTTACGTCAGGAACAATAGTTAAAATCAAATTCTTTCCCCGTTTCTCAAGAGTCATTTCAACTTCATTAGAAATTTCCTCATTTGCATCAATCATATAACCCAATGGTATAATTGCTTGTACTTGTTCATTTTCATCGTATAAAAGTATTTCACCGTTTTCAGTTTGCTCATAAGTCAAGTTATGTAATTGAATTCGAAAACTAAATTGAAGGGGATGGCCAGGTCCATTCAAAATCATCTGCTCTTTCAACCCAGTTGTACGAGAAATGTACTTTAAATCTGTCTGATTCCAAACTTTTTTATAAATAACTTCATTATCACTAAATTGACCTTGAACTGCCTGCCCATTTATAGGTTGAAACGAGATCCAACCTTCTTCAATGGCAAAACGTTGAGGTTGTTTGGAAACTTTAGAAAAGAGTAGATTAAAAGAGTTTTTGAACACTCCATAACTAAATCCTTCTTTTTTAATTTTTTCCTTCTTTTCCTTGCCAATTTCAGCTTCTACTTCAACAGAATTTAAGTCAACTATACGTGTATCAATCTCTTCCCACCGCTCATCTTTTTTGAAATGAATTGGACTTTGATAAATTAATGCAGTCATTGTACCATCATTATTAAGAAAATGTTTACTAATAACATTTCTTTTTTCTTTAATCTCTTCTTTGATTTTCACTTTAGGATCTTCTGGTTCTTCTTGCATTACTTCCCATTCTTCTGGCGCAGTTTCATCCTCTTCTACAGATGACGGTTCATTTACATTATTCGTTTCTGTTGCATGAACAACTAAAGGCCAGATTAAAGAAATCATAATAAATACAATTAGCCATAGGTTCTTTTTCATTTAATAACCTCCTTTTGACTATCGCCAAACTTTGCTGTACAAATATAATTTTACACTTAAAATTGACTTACAAGATTCGTTATACATGTTTTATATTATTATTATAATCTAATATATTGTTATTCGACAATATATGTTTTTCACCTTTGTCTTTAATCTATTATAAATTTCTAATTTTAAAAAATTATAACACTATCTCAATTTTTCAATTAATAGGGATTTTTCATATCATCAATAATTAAGCATATTAAGAAACCTCCCATGAACAATATCATGAAAGGTTTTAAATTACTAACCAATCTTAGCTAAGAATTAGTTATATAAAATTTTTACATATCTCATTTACTAGTTCAAAAATCTAAATCATCAATTTATCTCCTCCCTTTACTAACCCGGTAAGCCCCATAGATGATTAGCAGTAACATCACATAAGGCAAAAGCCCACCTAAACCTACAATCATCCCGTAAAAAGTATTAACCATAACTCGCAAGGCCTGTCGAATTGCTTTTAGAATTCCCGCATCAGAAGATGTAATTGGCTCGGGTTCATTTAAATCTAGATAAATAGTACTTAGACTAATTTTATTCACAAGGTAATTCATCCGTCCCTGTAAACTTTCAATAGTACTACGAACACGCTCTAATTCCCTTTCGATCTTTAATATATCCTCAACCTCATGAGCCTTATTTAACAATTCTCGATAACGCTGTTCTTGGAGTTTAAGATTTTCCAATCTAGATTCAACATCAATATACTCCTCGGTTACATCTTCTTTATTTGTAGAATGAGAAGTAATCCTCCCCATTTTTTCAATCTGAAGTAAAGTTTGCTCAAATTGAGGTGCTGAAATTCTTAATTGAAAACGACTATGTTGTTGATTGTCACTTGTTACCCAACTTCTTGAATCAGATATATAACCCTGAAAATTCTCTATAATCTCTGCAATTGCTTTATTTGCAATATTTATATCTTTAACTTCAACGACCAAATTAGCAGTCTGAATTATTTTAGCCTCAATCTCGTTCATTGAAGATGCATTTGCTGAATCAGCAGAATAACCTGATAACATTTTTGGGTTCGCTTCAGAGCGTGATGGCGACATTTCAGTTTGATAATTTCCAAAAAATCTAGAGCCTTCGTCAAAATAATCTTCGGTTCCTCCAAAACCTTCAAAAGGAATCCTTATCAAAATAACCAAAAGCAAAACTGCTGCAATAGCTCCCATTGCACCAACAGGAACCTGAAGTTTTATTTTAAATAAATTCCTCACTCGGTTCGAAAAGCTATCCTTTGATTGGCGTCTAACCCTCTTTACACTATTTTCACCTTGAACCTTTTCCATAACACTAAATAAAAATTCATCAGATACTTCTACTTCTTCAACAGTCGATAATAAATCATAATTTTTTTGATACTCAGCAAGTTCTATGCTGCATTCTTCGCATTCTTTTATATGCTTTTCAATTAGTTCTATTTCATCGATATCTAATCCACCATCCACATAAAGTGGCAAAAGTTCTTTTAACTCTTCGTGTTTCATCTATCTTCCCTCCTTTTTTAAAAATTCATCGCTATTTGATCCTTCAGATTTTTTCGTATACTTCTTCTTGCACGGCTAATCCGTGATTTCACTGTTCCTACAGCTATACCTGATACTTCTGCAATCTCTTCATAACTAAAACCTTGAAACTCTCGTAAAACTATTACTTCTTTTTGTTCAGGAGGTAGTTGATTGATTACTTCCTGAATTTCATTTCGTAATTCGCGATGATCTGAAATCTTTTCTGGAGTCATACTATCATCCGCAATCTCCCGTTCAACCTCTCCATCCTTTAACTTAATCGGATCAGATAAACTTTGTGTTTTCAATCGTCTCTGCCGCTTCCTTAATTCATCCCGACAAATATTGGATGTAATCGTAAATAGCCATGTAGAAAAACTAGCTTTCCATTGAAAACGATGTAAATTTTGATAAACCCGAATAAATACTTCTTGAGCTAAATCGTTAGCATCTTCAGGGTTACCCATCATCCTATATGTCGTATTATACACTTTTTTCTGATATCGTTTTACAATTTCTTCAAATATTCCTCCACGTACTTCGTCATTTCCCTTATTAAACATTTCAATCAATTTTCTATCAGAAACCGCCACCACTTGTCACTCCCTTCTAAACTTTTAGACGCAAAAAATCTTTATTTGTTCCAAAAAAAAATATTTAACAAATACCCAAAACTTACATGCATAAATTATATGGCACTAGGCAGGAATATATGATATCATCTAGTATAGCTCGTATCCAGAGTTGAATAACTTGGCCTAAGGTAATTAATTATTATGATTAAATCCAAAAATGAAAGGAGTATCCGTCTTGAAAAAATTCACAATATCATTCGTATTCTCAGTCATTATCGTACTAGTACTTGCGTCAATTGTTTTGGCTACTCCCAAGGATATCAGAGGACATTGGGCTGAAGATTATATCACTTCTCTTCTGAATCAAAACCTGATAAATTCATATGAAGATGGTACTTTCAGACCCAATCAAGCAATCACAAGAGCAGATTTCGCAGAAACATTAGCTAAATCTATGTATCTTGAAAAGATGGAAATCACAGAACTCACCGATATCGAAAATCATCCTGCGAAAGGATATATTTCTGCTCTGGTTAATGAAGGGATTGTTACTGGTTTCCCCGACAAAACCTTCCGTCCTGAAGATAAATTAACAAGAGCTCAGGTAGTTACTATGCTAACTCGTGCATTTGGTTTAGGTAAAGAAAATAATCAGATCAATACCCATTCTTTTGCTTCATATCTGGATATGGATAAAGAACATTGGGCCAACGATTATGTCAAAGTTGCAACAGAATTGGATATACTAAATGGTTATCCTGATAGTACTTTCCGACCAAATAATCTCACAACTCGAGCTGAAGCATCAAAGATGATCAACATCTTTAAAGATTATGATTCCATCAATGGCTTTGTTGCAGACATATATCCTGCATCAAACAAGATAGCCATCACTAGTCTAATTGGAGAGCGTATTATACTAAATATTGCTGATACTGCACTGATCGGAAGGAATAACAGAATAGTTCCAGCAACTGAGTTCTTAAAAACCGATAAAGTCTTTATCATCACAGATTCGCAAAAACGAGCACGTTATATAAAAGCTTATGGTCTCATCACCAGAGCGGATTTAACTGAACAGGTTAGCTTAATGACAGATTATATGTTAGATCCATTTGAAGTTGAAGCAATTGCTGGAGGAAACTTCAATGTCTTAAAGCCAAAATTCTTAAACGAAATCAGAGTTCGCTTAATGAATTATGGTTTGAGTCCTACTGAAATAGAAGCATTATTAAATACTGATTGGTATTCCCTTGAAGAACAGGGGAGAACTCGCCTAAGTGAAGCAGTTGCCATTCAAACAGGTCTACCTCTTGGTCTAGTAGAAGCAATTATGTCTCAAGATTGGGATAAGGTTCAAACTTTAGCAAAAGTAGAAGCTATTCAAAGAGTAGTTCAACAGGTTATGAATTCAGATCTATTTTCCTAAAAATATTCACCGGGAAAAAGCTCACCCACATGGGTGGGCTTTCTTTATAATCTGCTCAACAACATGAAGGTTTATCTTTTGAGTTAAGACCCCCACTTCTATAAGTGGTGGGAATTGTTTTTAATCTTCAGTGGGGGTAGAATCCCCTACTGAAGCCCCGATGTTCAGCTTTAGCTGGACGAGTTCACTAACCAAAAAATAAGTCCAATATATCCATTCCTACTTCGCTACTCCCTAATACTTTTGTATTGTAGACTTCAGTAAATCCACAATTTCTACATGAAACAAAAAGATAACGATTATTCTGCATGTCTAATAATTTACTTAATCCAGTCCCAGTCATCGCTAACTTTTTAGTAACCGCTCCACGATTGCCACATTTTGAACACTTAAACTCTTCTTTAAATCTTTGTTCTAAATCCACTGCTCTTCAACTCCCTTCTATTTCTAACTATAATAATTCGCCAAATAATGCTTCTTTCCTTTATCATTGAAAAAGATACAAACCCATCTTATGTAGAGTAGTCCAACTTACTTTACCATCAACTGGTAATTTGTTATCTTTTTGAAATTTCTTTACCGCATTTTGAGTTCCCCACCCGAATACTCCGTCTGGACGCCATTTATAATATCCCAATTCTTTCAAACGATTTTGAACTTCCCAGACATCTGATCCCCGATCTCCGTCATCTATGTTTCTCCAAGGGATATTGTATGGAAAATTTCCACCAACTATATAAACCTTGGTTCCCCAGGTTAGCCAATTATATAGAATCTCAATATCCCTGTTATACATACGAAAACATCCATGACTTTCTGCTCGCCCAATCGACCAAGGTTTATTAGTTCCATGTATGCCAAATTTTCCATATGGAACATTAATTCCTAACCAACGTGTTCCGAATCCTCCACTCCATTTATCTTTAGAGATAATCTTCCAATTTCCTATAGGGCTAGGTGTATCTATTTTACCAACACCAATAGGAAATTTATAAAAAACTTTATTGTCTTCTAAAACATATAAAATTCTTTCATCCAAAATTACTAAAAGCGAAACCTTACCCTTTGGTTTTACATATCCAGCGACTGGCATTTCCTCTTCTTCATAAATCTGGGCCAGGAGATTATAATCATCTAAATCAACCACGCCTGTAGGTGTCAAACCATAATATTTCTGAAACTTCTGAACAGCTTCTTTCGTTTGCGGACCATAAATCCCATCTATACTTCCATTATAAAAAGAAAACTTTTTTAAAATTTGTTGTACACCTTTTACATCATCTGTCTTCAGCATTGGCTCAATATAACGCAACACCTGATAATTTTCCACCTCAGTCTGTATCCACTCTTCTTGAACTTGCTCTTGATTTTCCTCTTCTTCTATCATCACAAGTTTTATCTCAACTGAAGACACACTTTTTTCAATAGGTTGTAACTGTTCATTTTGATTTTCGTGTAAATTTTGTTTAGCATCATATTTTTCTTTATAAAAAAAAGAAGTAAGCAGCAAAAATGATAAGAAAACTGAGAAAATCAAAAAAGTTTTTTTATTTCTCAAAAATTTCATCATATCCCTCCTAAGTTTTCATTCATTACTGAACTGTGATGTTAAAGTTAGTGTTACTCATCGCATAAGAAGTATTCATCTATGGCATATCGACAAATAACTGTCAAAATAACAACCGCCAAACTTAGACACACTATTAGTAATATAATAATAACAAATCGAAACTTAAGGAGGTGAATCAATGGATGAAAAAAGAAAGTTAATCCGGCATCAAGACGATGCTCTTCACACAATTGAAAGTATCAAAAAAGAACGTCAAGAAAAAGATAATGCCAATGTCACTGCTGGTCGATATGGAGAATTGGTAGCCAATATGGTTAAGTTTTCAGAATCTCAAATGGCATTAAAAATGCTAAATCAAGAATCAGAAACGCTTCCCAGTCGGCAACATGTAGAACCAGAATCTTTACACGGCCAAAATGTTATTAACCCAACTTAAAAAATCTCTCTCCCCTTCTGTGAATAATACTAATTTTAAATTATTTTTTCTTTTCTTTCTATAAAAAACACTTGCATTTTTGAAAAAGATATGTTAATATAGTACACGAGCCGTGAGTGTGCATAAACGCTAACGGTGAAAGATGTGCCGAAGTGGTGGAATGGTAGACGCGCTGGATTCAAAATCCAGTCTGGTTATCCCAGGTGTGGGTTCGAGTCCCACCTTCGGTACCATTTTTTTTTGCAGAAGTGGTGGAACGGTAGACACGCTAGCTTGAGGGGCTAGTGGGTAGATTACCCGTGCGGGTTCAAATCCCGCCTTCTGTACCATATTAGATGATTAATTCCTTTGTGGTAAAAGCCGCAAAGGGATTTTTAATTTAAAAAACCATCTTTCTTATGTAAAAAAAGAACGCCTTCTTCTAGATTCAAAAAAGGCGTTCTTCTTCATTAAACTTATTCTGTTAATTTTTTTCAGAGTTCTCTTCGTTCTCTCCATGTTGCTTTTGCTTAAAAAACTTACTAACTACCTCCCCAAGCTCAGAACCACTTACTTTTTCGAAACTATCAAACATAGCACCTAAGTTTGCTCCTCCCTCAGCTGAGCCAATAAGATCTAATAAGCTGGTAGCTTTACCTGCATTAACAAATTTCAAATCAGCAGCTTTAAGAGCTTCAGCCATAGCTATACCAATTTCCTTATCCTTTTCAACCACCTGTTCGGCAGTGAGTGCTCGAATCGCGTCAACTGTAAACATATTAAGAGATTTTGCTAATTCCTCTTTAACGCGCGCTTCAGCAAGTCCGCGTTTTTCAATAGCCGCAGCTTCTGCCTCTGCTTCTGCCTTTCTCTTAGAAGCATTACCTTCACCCTCTAAAATCATCTGTTCTTTATAACCTTCAGCTACAATACGCTTCTTCTCTTTTTCTGCAACTGCAGCGATCAATTGCTGCTCTTTTTCAGCCTGAGCTTTAATGATAGCTTGTTCTTTTTCAATATCCTGTTGTTTAACTTCACGTACTCGCTTAATTTTCATCTCTTCCTCAGCAACAGACTGTTCTTGTTTAGCAATTTGAATCTTTTTGCTCTGCTCACGCATAGCGATTGCTTCATCTCTCTCAATTTCTCGATCTTTACCTAACTGATCTGATTCAGCATCTTTTATCCGGTTTGCATTATCAATTCTGGTCTCTGATTCTATCTGAACTTCACGACGTCTTGAGATATTAGAAATAACCTTAGAGTCCTCGGTGTCTTGGAAATCTACCAAAACAAAGTTAACTAGTTTTAAACCCCAATTAGCCAAATCATCAGTAATTTCTTCTTCAACCTCTTCAGACATCCGCTTTTTATTAACACGAACATCTGTTACACTATATTTAACAGTTACAGCCCAAACAGCAGCTTTCTCTACATCAATGATGCGGAATTTAGTTGAAGAGTTCACCAGATAGCGGGCTTGATCTTTTTCGTAAGTCTGCCACTTAAAACATAGACAAACGTCTATATTAAGATTTTTCCCTGTTCTTAGTGTCCAATTTCACCTTTTAAAGGCTACTTTTGTTTGCTATAACACTCCAAGGGCGTAATTTCCCGACTGACCATCGGTACACATATACAGACTTGTTTTATTTAAGCTACTGTATATTCATTGCATTTAGCTAGGTTAATCGAAGCATTTAAATCTCTATCTATGACAGCTTCGCAATGCTCACATTTATAAACTCTATCACTTAGTTTTAAATCTTTTTTGTATCCTCCACATTTAGAACAAGTTTTGCTAGAAGGATAAAAACGAGATACTGTTCTTAATTCAATGTCATATTCTGTAGCCTTTTGCTCTAATCTTTCTTTAAAATAATAGAAGTTCTGTTGAGCAATTGACTTAGCTAAATGTCTATTCTTCATCATTCCTCTAACATTTAAATCTTCGATAGTAATATACATTGGCTTGGTTTTTGCCAATGAAAAAATCACCTTGTTAATATAATCATGTCTAATATATGTTAGTTTTTGATGAAGTTTTTGTACCTTTAGCTTTTGTTTATCTATATTCCTACCT
>JAGMES010000101.1 GCA_023128035.1 Halanaerobiales bacterium
AAGCTCCGATGTTCAGCTTTAGCTGGACGAGTTCACTAACATTTTGAAATCTTCTTCTTTTAAAAGAGAGGTAGAAATTCTTGGAGGCTATAGGACTGAATAGAGCGGTGAGATAAAAGTAACATAATGTGGGTATAACAAGAAAGAAAAGGAGGAGTCAGGAGATGAAACAGTTATTAGATCAAATTGGACGCAAAATAGATTATTTAAGAATTTCAATTACAGATAGATGCAATCTTCGTTGTCAGTACTGTATGCCCTCAGAAGGTGTTGAATATAAATTTCATGATAATATCTTACGGTATGAAGAGATTATACAAATCGTTAAAGTTGGTGTTGAGTTAGGCATAAAGAAAGTAAGGATTACAGGTGGAGAACCTTTAGTTAGAGGGGGAGTTGTAGATTTTATTAGGCATTTAAATGAAGTTAAAGGCTTGGAGGATATTAGTTTAACTACAAATGGTATCCTTTTAGGCAAGTATGCTGAAGATTTAAAAGATGCAGGTTTAAATAGAGTTAATATTAGCCTAGATACTTTGGATAGGGATAAATTCAAAATGATTACTAGAAGAGATAATTTTGATCAGGCTCTAGAGGGAATTAAAACAGCTCTTAAAGTGGGATTAACTCCCGTAAAGGTTAATACAGTTATGATGAAGGGTGTCAATGATGATGAAATTTTAGATTTTGTCAATTTAAGTCATAATAATCCCATTCATGTGAGATTTATCGAGTTTATGCCTCTTGGTCAATCAAAAGAGTTATCAGCTGCAAGATATATTTCTTTAGAGGATATAAGAAATCAAATTATGAAAGAGATTGAACTTATTCCAGCAATGGTAAAAAGTAGCGGGCCAGCTACCACTTATAAAGTTCCTTCTGGACAAGGCACAATCGGTTTTATTACCCCCATTAGTCATAATTTCTGTTCAACTTGTAACCGGCTTCGTTTGACATCAGATGGAAGATTAAGACCATGCCTTGATAGTAATCTTGAGATCGATCTTCATGATGAGAATGGAAAAATTATTGATGTAAATGATATTAAAGATAAATTTATAAAAGCGATTATGCTTAAACCAGGACATCATAATTTTTTGGAAGAAAGAGGAGAGAGTTCTAGAAGGGATATGTTTCAAATAGGAGGATAATAATTAACTTTTGTTGCGGTGAGTTGGATGCAGTATATGCCTTCAAACAGCGAATCAAATTACTAACAATGAAAATTTAAATATAGAAAATATTATAAAATAGGGAGGTTATAAATAATGGAAGGAATAGTTATAGCAGTTTGTCGTAGCGAGAAAAAGGGAACTGTTAAAGTGGAGATTCCTGTGGGGATTTTAAAGGAAGGATTTGGATTAGAAGGTGATGCTCATGGAGGTAATTGGCATCGGCAGATAAGCCTTTTGGCAGAAGAAAGTATTGATAAGATGAGAAATAAAGGATTAGAATTAAAATTTGGTGATTTCGCTGAAAATATCACTACAAAAGGGTTAATTCTTCATAAATTACCTGTTGGAACATTATTAAAGATTGGTGAAGAAGTCATAATGGAAGTTACACAAATAGGTAAAAAATGTCATCATGACTGTGAAATTTTCAAAAAAATTGGAAGTTGTATCATGCCACTTGAAGGAATCTTTGCTTGTATTATTCGGGGTGGATCAATAAAAGCTGGCGATAAGATTGTTGTAGAGGCAATTGATTAAGAGGTTGTAAGAAATATAGTGTCATTGAACCAAGTGGTAGTTGGTATTTTGAAACTGCTCAGGGTATGGGAGCTAGTTTGACGATAGCGAATGAGCTTAAAAAAATCCAGAGTTTTTACTCTGGATTTTTATTTTGTAAGAGGATTTTGATGTTTTGTGGTATAATTAAATGTAATGGGACTTATATCAGTTGGTGTAATAAAATGTATTAATAGCTATTGGGGGTGTTATGAGAGAAAAGCATGAAAGTGCTGGATATAGCGATTGATAATAAATCTTTTGCTATACGTGAATAAGAATAGAACAAAATGGAGGAATTTGAAAATGGACAAACTGTTATCAACAATTTGGATAGCTCTTTTAGGCTGCGTGGTGGCAATTCTTTCGATTCCTGAGTCAAGAGATATGTTTGTTGAGGCAACGCAAGCATATCCTTATTTAATGGGAATTATTAAGATAGGTTTGCTTGGGACGATGGGTGAGCTTTTAGGAGGTAAAATTGTTACTGGTCGTTGGCGTCTTCGAGGAATACGTTTACATCAGCGTGTTCTTGTTTGGGGATTTTTGGGAGTAGTTTTTACAGTAGCTTTTCCAATTTTTTCTTTCGGTGTTGATGGATTACTTAACCAGGGATTGCTGTTTGGTAAGGGATCTGCGATAATGCCTGCTTTTTGGAAATCATTTTTTATGAATACTATCTTTGCTTTTCCAATGATGGTGTTCCATCGCGTTACAGATACCCTAATCGAGAGAGGGCAACTTTTTACCATCTGGCCAGTTGCAGATGTTTATACTAGTATTGATTGGAAAAACATGTTTAGAGTGGTTGGATTCGCATGTATTTGGTTCTGGATTCCTGCACATACTATAACATTTCTTTTGCCATCTGAGTTTCGGGTTATGAGTGCTGCTTTGCTCGCTATTGCTCTTGGATTTATCCTAGGTTTTGCTAAGAGATCATCTCTTAAGCAACAATAATGAAAGATTAGACACACTATAATTCTTTGTTTATATGGGAAGCTATCTAAAATATTGGAGATGATTTAAATGCAGAATATTCCGAAAGCAAGTCGTCTACATATTGGGGTTTTTGGTCGTCGTAATGCTGGAAAGTCTAGTCTAATTAATGCCTTAACAAATCAGAATTTAGCTTTAGTTTCTGAAATTGCAGGAACTACAACAGACCCTGTTTATAAAGCGATGGAACTATTACCGATTGGCCCAGTTGTAATGATTGATACAGCAGGGATTGATGATGTTGGTACTCTTGGAGAGTTACGGGTTAAGAAGACTATAGAGGTTATTCGTAAGACAGATTTAGCAGTTTTGGTATTAGAGCCTGAGGTAGGTATAGGTAGTTACGAAGAAGAGTTGTTGGTGAAATTTAAAGATAGAAAAATCCCTGTAGTTATCGCTATGAATAAAAGTGATTTGATTCACAATAATTCTGATGAACTTATCAATCAAGTTCAGAGTGAAACTGGTATTCGTCCGATTATGGTTAGTGCTGAACAAAAACAAGGAATTGAACCATTACGAGATGAGATAGCGAAAAATGCACCTACTGATTATGAAAAAGATACGATTATAGGTGATTTGATCAATCCAGGAGATGTAGTTGTGCTAGTAGTTCCAATTGATTCCGCTGCTCCTAAAGGAAGATTGATCTTACCTCAGGTTCAAACATTAAGAGATATATTAGATCATGATGGTATTGCCATTGTAACGAAAGAAACCGAATTAAAAGAGACGTTAGCTAAATTACATGAGAAACCAAAGATTGTAGTTACTGATTCTCAGGTTTTTATGAAGGTAGCGCCACTAGTTCCAGAAGATATTTTGCTAACAGGTTTTTCTGTTCTCTTTGCACGATATAAAGGTGATCTTGATTTGTATTTAGATGGAATAAAAAAACTAGAAGAGTTAAAACCTGGCGATAAAATATTGATCGCAGAAGCATGTACCCATCGTAGAGTTATTGATGATATTGGTACAATCAAGATTCCTAAGTGGCTTAGAAAGAAGGTCGGCGATGATTTGCAATTTGATCATGTTGCAGGTAGAGAATATCCGTCTAATCTATCTGAATATGATCTAATACTTCACTGTGCTGGTTGCATGCTTAACCGCAAAGAGATGCTTGCTCGTCTTCATGAAGCTAAAGCCGCAGGTATTCCAGTTATAAACTATGGTATGGCTATTGCTTATTTACATGGAATATGTGATCGTGCTCTAAAACCTTTTCCAGAGATTTATGAAAAATGGTTAGATTAAATTTCATTGATATGTTTGTGTTTAAGAGTAGGGGTTTATTCCCTACTTTCTTTATGTTAAGAAATAATAGCATAATTATCTTTAATAAACCAGCGCATATATACAACTCAAATGAATAAGTTATTTTGCAGGATGTATGACCAGCTATGTAGAATTCTTATTACTTAGCCTCAATATTTTGATCAAATTAGTGTACTATTTTGACAAATCCACACAGAGAGGAAGCAATCAAATGTTTGATTTTAAAAGTGTTAAATTAGAGCAAATAGTCATTCATAAGGTAGGAAATAAACAACGCAATGAAGGGGTTATAATTTCTAATGGGCTGGCCCGCTTAAATAATGATGCTACTAGAGTCCTCTTACTCAAATATTTTTTATCTTCTTTTAAGAGTGATATGCTGTATAAATTTTATCACGAAACTGATATTCATTTAAATGAATTATATATGTATCTGAGCAAAATTTTTCTAGAACGCGGAAATTTTTATGATCAGTCAGTGAATATTTTGAAACACCTATATGAAAAATCCACTCACCCACAGATTAAAAATGGTGAATTTTATATGGTTTATTTATCTAACTGTTTGTTAGATGGTGAACCAACTGATGCTATAGGTATATTTAAATCGGAAAATAAGGAACTTTATTTAAAGGTAACGCAAGCTGAAAGAAATTTTAATGTAAATCATGAAGAGGGAATCAATATTAAAAAGTTGGATAAAGGTTGTCTGATATTTAATAGTGCTTCTAGTGATGGATATAAGATCTGCATTGTCGATGCTGTGACAAAAAATGCTGATGAAGAAGCTTTATACTGGAAAGAAGAGTTTTTAAGAGTAACTGAGGTTCAAGATCATGCTTTTCATACAAAGACATATTTAGGTTTATGTAAAAACTTTTGCGAAGATATCTATGGTACACTTCATCAAGCTGATAAAAAAGAGCAAGCTGTCTTTTTAAATAATGCAATATCTTATTTCTCCACGAATGAGGAATTTGATATGGATCGCTTCTCCAATGAAGTTTTGGTGGATACAAATTGCATTGAAGATTTTAAAAGTTATAAACAGGACTATGATGAAGCAAATGATTTGAATGTCAATGAAAAATTTAAAATTTCCGATCGTGCTGTGAAAAGTATGAAACGAAAGTTTAAGAATTTGATCAAACTAGATACAGAGATTGAGATTAAAATAAAGAATTCGCCTGAAGGAGATAACAGTAAGTTTATTGAAAGAGGATATGATCCGGAAAAACAGATGCATTTTTATAAAATTTATTTTAATGAAGAGCAATAGGTAAAAGGCTGTGAGAGAAATTGCTCATGCTAAAATAAAAATGTACCACCTTATCACATTACCCTTAATGTACATTGTACAGAAGGTAAGAAAGGTAATAGATATGGTTTCAAAGTAAATGAGATTAAGGTTTTGGTACAGATTCGAGAATTTATGAAGTTTACTTATTAATGAGTGTAGAATTTCTTGGTGTATTAGTGGGTAAAATCTATGTCGTAATAGAATTGAGGGTGAGCGGTCAAGAAAAGTTTGATTAAGGACCTAGAATGGATGAAGTATTGGCGATAAAAACTAAGATGTTGATTGGATATGGAGATAGTGTTTTGTTGTTCTAAGGTTTTTAAGATCAGTTGATAAGAGAGTTCTTTTAAGGACATGTAAGTAAGGATTGTAAAGATCACCTGATATGAGTATTGAAAGTGTGGAATTAGAATGTTAGGGATTTGTGAATAGGTTTGGCGGCAAATGGGACAGATTTTACGGGCAATGTAGATCGTGTAAGTTGCATTACCATTGATTACATTTCGCTGATAAAAGCCATGACGATGTAGCTTACCGTTGTAAGAGCAACAATATTCAGGTATAGAAATGGGAAAATTTGTGATACTAATCATAGGTATTAAGGGGTGAGGAAAAGTGTGAACCGCTCAATCGGTGCGCTTTTCCTCTTTTTTATTTTGGGAAAGATACTTGTGTTTGGCAATGATGGCTTAATTTTACACAAGAATAATTAAATTATTTGGGGTAATCGTATAAGGAGAAGAAATTTTAATTTGATTAAAAAGGTCGTTTTTGGGAAGGGTTAATTCGACTTTTAACAACAAGAATCCTTTACCTAGACAGAGAATATATGTGAATATTTTGGGTTAATGAAGATAATTTAGTAATGGTAACGAGAGGAGCCGGATGCGGTAGTCACGTTTGTTCGGATTTGTGGGGGGAAGCATCGCAACTTTCAGAATATGGAAGGTATTATCTACTCGACCATATTCTAGATTTTGTTTAAATAACTAGAAAATAAATTGAATAGAGTATTTGGATTCAAAAGCTCAGATGTTTAGAAAAAAAATTATGTAGATACGTAACAAATATAACAGATGAAGGTGATTATAGATTTTATAAAAAAATGTTGTTTATGATAACGGAATAATTCTTTGTATTTTCAATATTTAAGCAAAAAGGTTGACAAACTAAAGATGAGATGTTATTATATAATAACGTATTAAATACCAATAAAATGAAATTGGAGTCGAAATCGTTAGGTGAAATTTAGGAGGTCACCAATGATTAAATTTTCATTATGCTCATAAGATGGGTATAACTAAAGCTAATATTTTGAAAGGGGATTAGATATGTCTAATCAACAGAACAAATTTAAAAAACAAAATGTTCAAGACATACAGTCATTAACTCCAATACAAGAAGGTATGCTTTATCATTTCCTAAAGAATCCTGATAATAATCACTATTTTGAGCAGCTATGTTTAACAATTCGTGGAAGGCTAGATTTGGAAATAATGAAAAAAGCATGGGATCATGTTGTTTAAACCAATGAAATGTTGAGGACTGTTTTTAGATGGGAAAAAACTTCGAAACCTATGCAAATAATTTTAAAAAGACATCAATTGCCAATTAGATTTTATGATTTCTCAAGTTTGATTAGTTGGGAAAAAGACATAAGAATAAAAGAGATTAAGGAACAAGAACGAAATGAAAAGATAGATATCCGTACGGAGCCTTTGAGAGTCACATTAATCTTATTGAATAAAGAAGAATTTATGATGATAATCAGCAATCATCATATTTTATTTGACGGGTGGAGTAGCGGAGTCATATTAAAAGAGCTGTTTCAAACCTATGATACACTTTCAGAGGGACTTCAGGTAGAAAAACGCACAAAAAACTCATTTAAGGAATATATTAAATGGCTACAGAATCAAGATCAAACTGAACAAAGACACTATTGGATGGAGTATTTAGCTGGCTTTGAGAGTAAGACTTTATTTCTGGGTTCATTGGACATAAATAAAGGTCAACTCGAGACAAACCGATATGAGTTCAAATTAAATAAAAGTTTATCCAGCAGGATCACTGACCTAACCACAGAGAATCACATAACTACTGCTTCAATAATTTACACAGTATGGGGAATATTACTTCAAAGATACAATAATACCAAGGATGTAGTCTTTGGTACTACTGTATCAGGTAGAAGTGCGGATATCAAAGGTTTGGAAGACATGGTCGGATTATTTATTAACACTGTCCCCCTTCGAGTGATGAGTGATTCAAAGAAAAGCGCCATATCCCTTCTAAAGGAAATTGATCATACTCTAAAGGAAAGAACTAAATATGAAAATGTGTCATTGGTAGACATCAAGTCATATAGTCAAATTAAATCAGATGAAAATATCTTTGACTCAATTGTTGTTATTGAAAATTATCCTTTAGATAGGCAACTTAGTAAAGACATTAATAAGTTAAAGGTTGTATTCCATTCTATAGAGGAATCAACTCATTTTGACCTTAATTTGGCAGTGGAAATCGACGACCAGATTACAATGCAGTTAATTTATAATACTTCGATGTTTGATATGCAGCGCATTCAAATTTTGGCTAAGCACTTTACTAACCTATTGACTTCGATATTGGAAAATTCGCAGAGGAAGTTAGTAGAGATTGAGTTGCTTACAGTTGAAGAAAAGAACACATTACTAGTTCAGTGGAATAACACAAAATTATCTTATCCGAAGGATAAAAATGTCTGTAGATTAATTGAAGAATGGGCAATGAAAACACCTGAAGTAATTGCAGTAAAATACATGAATGATGAAATATCGTTTGATCAACTAAATCGGCGGGCCAACCAATTGGCAAGAACCTTAAGAAAAAATGGGATTACTATAAATCAGCCTGTAGGGATAATGGCAGAACGATCCATTGAACTGATTGTAGGAATCTTAGGTATTTTAAAGGCAGGCGGAGCTTATTTACCTATTAATCCAGCATATCCTGAGGAAAGAGTTATGTACATGTTGGAGGACAGCAGTGCTAGTGTTTTATTGACACATGAGCATTTGATAAATACATTTTCCTTCAATTGTCAAGTGATTGCGTTGGAAGCACAAAGCTTAAATATGGAAACTGATTCTAATGTAGATTTATTAAATCTGGAGATAAATCAAGAAACGATAGCCTATATCATCTTTACTTCAGGAACCACCGGTAAGGCCAAAGGGGTTATGATTCCACATAGAGCATTAAATAACTTTTTATTCAATTTATACCAGAACTTTGAAGGAGATGTAGGAACAGGAGACTGTTGTTTGAGTTTGACCAACATTGCCTTTGATGTTAGTGTTTCTGAGATTTTTATGCCCTTGGTCTTTGGTGCAACTTTAATTCTTTTCAATAATGAGACGATTCCAGATATTATGAAACTGGCGAGAACCATAATCGATGATGAAATTACTTTTGCGTATATTCCTCCGACGCTCTTAAAGGAAGTAAATGAGCACTTACGTCATGAACAGATAAAATTGAATAAGATGTTGGTTGGGGTAGAGCCAATTCAAGATTACATTCTAGAAAACTATTTGGCTTTACATCAGAATATGCAGATTATTAACGGATATGGGCCTACAGAAACAACCATTTGTGCAACTTTTTACAAATATGGACAGCGACAACCGATTGGCAAAAATGTCCCTATAGGGAAGCCTCTAGCCAACACACAAATTTACATATTAGATCAGAATTATAACCTTGTTCCACAGGGAGCAGTAGGAGAGATATACATAGCAGGAGATGGTTTGGCAGTCGGTTATTTAAACAAAGCAGAACTCACAGCAGAGAGATTTCTCCCTAATCCCTTCATGCCTGGTACTCGAATGTATAAGACTGGTGACCTGGTTCAGTGGTTGCCTGACGGCAATATAAAATTCCTGGGGAGAGTCGATCATCAAGTAAAAATTCGGGGATTTAGAGTTGAATTGGGGGAAGTTCAAAGTCAACTATTAAACTATGAACCACTCAATGATGTTATTGTCATAGACCGAATTGATCAAAATGGAGTTAAGTATTTATGTGCTTACGTTACTTCCAATCAGAAAGTAACGATCAGAGAATTGAAAGAATATTTATCCCGGTTTTTGCCTGAATATATGATTCCAACCTATTTCATACAATTAGACCAACTGCCTTTGACCCCCAATGGAAAGGTAGATAGAAATGCATTACCAGCACCAGATGGAACGATAGTAACTGGCGCAGTATATGAAGCCCCTCGCAATGAAACAGAAGAAATATTAGCAAAAATATGGAAAGAGGTTCTAGGGATCAATGAAGTTGGTATAAATGATAATTATTTCGATTTGGGGGGGCATTCTTTAAAAGCGACAACTCTAGTTTCAAGAATTCACCGGGAGCTTGAGGTAGCCATTCCCTTAAATGAAATATTTAAGCAACCTACTATCAAAGGAATTAGCGAATATATTCAAAATGTCACCAGGACAGTGTATGAACCCATTAAGCAGGTTGAGGTAAAAGAATATTATGAGGCATCCTCAGCTCAAAAGAGAATGTATTTGCTTCAGCAATTTGAGAAAAACAGTCTTGCTTATAACATGCCAGGGGTACTTGATATTTATGGAGAACTGGATTTAGTTAAAGTAAAGAAAGCTTGTGACGAGCTGATTCAAAGACACGAAACCTTAAGGACATCTTTTGAAATTGTAAATGAGCAGATTGTACAAAGGGTACATGAAAAAGTAGAATTTATGCTAGAGTTTGTTGAACAGACGGAACAAACACCCGAGGGAGTTATTGCAGAATTCGTAAGACCATTTGATTTGAGTAAAGCACCTTTGATGAAAGTAAAAGTACTTAGATTTGAAGATAGTCATTATATGATCATGTTTGATATGCATCATATAATATCTGATGGTACATCTATGGCAATCCTGATTAAAGAATTTGCCAGTCTTTATGAAGGTAAGGAATTAGAAAAGTTAACAATCCAATATACAGATTTTACAGCATGGCAAAATCATCTGTTGCAATCTGAACTGATGAAAAAGCAAGAAGAATATTGGATGAGCCAGTTTAGTAGTGAATTACCAGTATTGAACCTGCCAACTGATTATCCTAGGCCTATGGTACACAATTTTGAGGGAGATAGTGTTAAATTTACATTAGACCAGCAATTGACAGCAAGCCTCAAAAAAATTGCTAGAGAAACTGGAAGCACCATGTACATGGTACTATTATCAGGAATTAACATCTGGCTGTCAAAATATAGTGCAGAAGAAGATATCATCGTAGGAACCGCCATCGCTGGTCGTCAACATGTTGATCTCGAAAAAATGATCGGTATGTTTGTAAATACTCTTGCAATACGAAATCAACCGTTTGGCTGTAAAACCTATGTAGATTTCTTAAAAGAAGTGCGTAAAAATGCCTTAAAGGCTTATGAGAATCAGGACTATCAATTTGAAGAACTGGTGGAAAAATTAGATTTGGCAAGAAATTTAAGCAGAAACCCACTATTTGATGTCATTTTCACTATGCAAAACATGGAAAAGGCTGAATATAATCTCCCAAATTTAACAATTAGACCAATAGAGTATTGTAACAGAGTAGCAAAAATGGATCTAACCATCTTAGCAAGTGAAGGAGATGACGAGATCAGTATAGATGTGGATTATAGAACTGCTTTGTTTAAAATGGAAACAATAAGTAGAATGTTTTCCCATTTAAAAAATATTCTAAAAGCGATCGCAACCAATCCAATGGTCAAATTAAGTGCAGTTCAAATGACCACTGAGGAGGAGAGAGAGCTGATTCTTTATGAATTTAATAATACCTACTCTGAGTTTCCTAAAGATCGAACTATTCAAGAGTTATTTACAGAGCAAGTGGTACTAAATCCAAACAAAGTGGCGGTTGTTTTTGGAAACAAGAAACTAACTTATAAAGAATTAAATGAAAAAGCTAATAGTCTGGCTGGTCTTTTAAGAGAAAAAGGGGTAAAAGAAGATACATTGGTTGGTATCTTCTCTAAAAGATCCTTAGAAATGATTATCGGCATTATCGCCATCCTGAAAGCCGGTGGTGCATACCTTCCAATAGACCCGGAATACCCCAAAGATCGAATCAAGTTGATGTTAGAAGATTGTGCTGTGGATATCCTTCTGACCCAGGGAGAGCCGGAAAAATGGTCAGGTACGGATTATAATTTGATTGATCTCTTAGATAAAACAAATTACTCAAGAGAGATTTCTGGCTTACCAATCACTTCTACTCCAGCTAGTTTAGCCTATGTTATTTATACATCAGGCTCTACAGGAAAGCCGAAAGGGGTTATGATAGAGAACAAAAACGTTGTCCGATTAGTAAAAAATACAAATTATATAAAATTTACTAGAAAAGACAAGATACTTCAGACTGGAACTTTGGCCTTTGATGCATCTACTTTCGAAATTTGGGGAGCACTGTTAAACGGTTTAGAACTCCATTTTGGTGTTAAAGACCTTATCGTCCGAACTGAAGAGATGGAGAAGTATATCGTCAAGAATCAGATTAGCATACTATGGTTGACAGCACCCCTATTTAATGTGATGGCAGAAGAAAGACCAGAAATGTTTAAAACCCTCAAGTACCTATTATCTGGCGGAGATGTGCTATTGCCAAAATTTGTATATAAAGTAAAACAAGTCTGTAAGAATTTGAAGATTGTTAATGGATATGGCCCAACAGAAAATACTACTTTTTCGACCTATTTTCTTGTAGACAAAGATGATCTAGCTAACATTCCCATCGGAAAACCAATTAGTAATTCAACTGCATATATTGTTGACCAGTACAATAGATTAACTCCGATCGGAGTATATGGAGAGCTATCTGTTGGAGGTGATGGGCTGGCTAGAGGGTATGTAAATAATCCGAAGCTTACCGCCCAGAAATTTGTAGAAAATCCGTTTATACTTAGGGAATTGATGTACCGCACCGGAGACTTAGCGAGATGGCTATCTGATGGGAATATTGAATTTTTGGGAAGAGCGGATCATCAAGTGAAGATTAGGGGTTTTAGAATTGAGCCAGGCGAGATCGAAAATATTTTGCTGAAATCTGAATTGGTTAAAGAAACAGTCGTTGTCGATGGTAAAGATGATGATGCAAATAAATATTTAACTGCCTATCTAGTAACTGACCGGGAGATTTCTGTAGGAGAGATCAGAGAATATCTGGCTAATTACCTTCCTGATTATATGATTCCGTCCTATTTTGTGCAACTAGAAAGGATGCCATTAAACAAAAATGGTAAGGTTGATTACAAAGCCCTACCAAAACCAGAAGGCAATATCATTGTATCTACAGAATACGAATCTCCACGAAATGAATGCGAAGAGAAGTTACTAGAGATGTGGAAAGAAGTCTTAAAAGTAGAGCATCTGGGGATAAATGATAGTTTCTTTGAATTAGGCGGTCATTCATTGAAGGCAATGATCCTGACTGCAAAGATACAAAAAGAATTTAATGTAGAAGTGACCTTAAGTCAAATCTTCAAGAGTCCCACTATTAAGGAGATGGCTAAATTAATTCATAGGGCGACCAGAACAACATACATTGCCATCGAAAAGGTAAGCGAACAGGAGTATTACGGAGCTTCCTCAGCCCAAAAAAGAATGTATATGTTACAACAGTTTGATTTACAGAGTACTGGTTATAATATTCCTATTGTTCTGAAGGTTGAAGGTGATTTCCATTTTATAAAAGCAGAAAAGGCATTCTCAGATTTAATTAATCGCCATGAAACTCTAAGAACTTCCTTTGAAAGAGTAGAGGATCAAATTGTACAAAGGGTACATCAGGCAGTAGACTTTACCGTTGAGAGAATAGACAATGGAGAACGTTCCATAAATGAATTGGTAAGAGAATTCGTTAGACCATTTGATTTAAGAAAAGCACTATTGATACGAATAGGAATATCTACACTCTCACCTGTTCAGCACATACTTATGTTAGACATGCATCATATTATTTCAGATGGTACTTCTGTGACAATTTTAATCAATGAATTTATTAGTCTTTATCAAGGACAAGAGTTACTGGAACTAAAGATCCAATATAAAGATTATGCAGGGTGGCAAAATCTACGTGTAAAATCAGATGAGCTGAAAAAGCAGAAAGAATATTGGATTCATCAGTTCAGTGGGGCTATTCCAGTGTTAAATCTGCCAACAGATTATCCAAGACCTGCTGTGCAAAGTCTTGAGGGTGCAAGCTTAACCTTTAGATTGGAGCAGGAATTAACACGATATTTACATCAACTTGCCAGAGAAACTGATAGCACTGTATTTATGGTATTGCTCGCTGGAGTAAATATCCTTTTATCTAAGTATAGTGGGCAAGAAGAGATCATCATAGGTACGCCTGTTGCCGGAAGACCGCATGCGGATTTACAGAAGATCATCGGTATGTTCGTTAATACTCTAGCTATGAGAAATTACCCCGCTGGAAATAAAACATATGCTGAATTTCTCAATGAAGTACGGAATCACGCGCTGGATGCATACGAGAATCAGGATTTTCAATTTGAGGAATTAGTTGAGTTATTAAATCTTAGAAGAGATTTAAGTAGAACTCCTCTCTTCGATGTGATGTTTGTAATGCAAAATATGGGATGGGGAGAGTTAGATACCACGGACTTAAAATTTACTCCATACACTTATGAAAATCATTCGTCCAAATTCGATATTTCCATCTCCGCAAGTGTGCTAGATGATGAAATCATTCTGGATATTGATTACTGTACTAAACTGTTTAAGAGAGAAACCATCGTTAGAATGGCCTCTCACTATAAGATGATCTTAAAAGCGATTATTGCTAATCCAAATATGATGTTAAACCAGATTGATATGCTTACTGTGGAAGAGAAAGAAAAAATTCTGGGTGATTTTAATGATACCTGTGCTAACTATCAAAGAGATAAAACTCTCATTGAAATTTTTGAAGAAAAAGTGGACATGTTCCCAAATCACGTTGCCCTTGTCTACGAAGACCACCAACTGACTTACAGAGAGGTAAATGAAAGAGCAAATCAGATAGCAAAAATCTTGCGTGCAAATGGAGTCAGAGCTGATCATATTGTGGGTATTATGGTAGAGCGTTCACCGGAGATGGTTATCGGAATCCTGGGGATCTTAAAAGCAGGAGGAGCTTATCTACCAATTACTCCAGAGTATCCTAAAGATCGGATTCAATATATGCTTAATGATAGTCGGGCAGCGATTTTATTAACCCAGAATAAGTATATTAGTATGAATGAATTTGCTGGTGAAATAATTGACCTGAATGATTCGCAGGTATGTCAGAGGGATAGTGAAAACCTATCAATAATTACCACATCCCGGAATCTTGTCTATGTAATATATACATCTGGTTCTACAGGGCAACCCAAAGGTATAACCGTCGAACATCAAAGCGTGGTCAACATTCTAACCAATCTGGAAAATGATTATCCTCTTACGGAAAATGGAACTTACTTGCTAAAAACAACATTTACCTTTGATGTTTCTGTTGCTGAACTGTTTGGGTGGTATTTAGGTAACGGTAGACTGGCGATATTATCTTCAGGAGGAGAAAAGGATGTTGCGACAATCCTGGATGCCATTGAACGGTACAATGTCACTCACATCAACTTTGTTCCGTCCATGCTTAACATATTTTTGGATGGAATGAGAGAAGAGGATCTGACAAAGATTCAGAGTTTGCGGTATGTATTTGTTGCCGGTGAGGAATTCCCAAGGGAGTTAGCAAAGAGATGTTATGAAAAATTGAAGAATGCAAACGTGGAAAATATCTACGGCCCTACAGAAACTACCATCTATGTAACCAGATATTCTTTACGTCATTTAGAAGATGAGCACATTGTACCGATTGGTAAGCCATTAAATAATGTTAAGGCTAATATTGTCAATCAATATGGACAACTCCTTCCGGTAGGGATTGATGGTGAACTTTGTATCGCGGGTGAGTGTTTAGTCAGAGGTTACTTTAACAGAGAGGAATTAAACGCAGAAAAATTTGTAGAAAACCCATTTGCTCCAGGAGAAAAGATGTATCGAACTGGTGACCTGGTAAAATGGTTGCCAGATGGAAATATTGCGTTTTTGGGCCGGATTGATCACCAGGTAAAGATTCGTGGATT
>JAGMES010000102.1 GCA_023128035.1 Halanaerobiales bacterium
GGAAGTAAGAACCAGAACTTTGTTTATATAGCATTATAAAACTATTAGTCTGTTCATCTGAATTATGTTCTATATCTTCATCATATAATATACCAGAAGATACTGACTGTATCTCACAATGAGCATCTAAACTACCATTACCATCTACAGTTACGCTTGGTGTAAAACCGCTGCCCCAGACAGCCCCGAAATGTTCATGAAGATATTCATGAGTCGCACTATCCATAGTAATCCCATGTCTTTCTTCTCCTAATCCTAAATTAGTTTTATTAACTGCGTCCCAATATATAATTGCAGCATAAACAAAGCCTGAAGTAAAATCCCAAGGTGTTTGACTTGCTATCAAAACTCCAGAACTGTCATAATAAAAGAACCATAGACCTTCTACATCGTCTACAACAACCGTGTCACCAGTACTAGTAAACTTAACTCCTAATGAATAAAAATCAAATGATGTTGCTACTGGTTGTATAGAAAATGTCATATCAATCGCTGTAAACGCAATAGTAGAGTCTGTTCTATTTGGAAATCCAGTAGGTTCTAGTGTTTTATTAAATATATCAGAGTTATACCAACGGCTATTAGTGTTGTCCCATTGGATTAAATCTCCAGCTGCAGCAGAATCAATTAATACATCACTTAATTCTTCTAAATTAGGCTGAGGAATTATTTTTACTAGTATTACACCTTCTTCCGCGTGCTTCCTTAATACAACACCAATAAATACTTGGCTATTAGGTTGCTCTGGTAATGTCCCAGATAATTCCCCAGTAGTAGCACTTAAGAATGCTGGACCGCCATCTGCTACAGCAAATGAAGTATCCATTCCACGAACCAACCCAAATACAGTTACATATCCAAACTGTTGACTAGTTATATCTTCTGTTGCGACAGCTATTGTTGCGTTCGCTATGATATGATTTGTAGCTGATGCTAGTCCTATTGTAGGTTTAGCCCCATCTGCACCAGATATATAAACTGGGCTGCCATTAGTGATAGTCTCGCCACTTGTATTTTTTGCTCTAATTAATAATTCTTGCCCAATTTGTAAATTAACATTACCACCTGGTAACCCAAATTCTAATGTTCCACAATCGTTATTCCACTGAAGTCTTCCTTCATTGAACCCATCAGTAAAGTCAGTATCAAATTGGATATAACCTGGATCTATGATATGGTTATCATCCATATCTAGATTACCAGTCATAGGTAATGATCCATCCCTAAATAGGTAGTCTTCATTTACTATATGACCATAATCATCTGCTATTAAATGATAATATTCTTTAGGTTTTGTGGGATCGCCACCTTGTAACTTTTGAAGATTATTATGTGGACCTACGCCTCCACCATCTGTAATTACTTGTTGTGGGTTCTTAATGTATTCTAGTACTTCTTCTTTTTGATCTAGGTCATCGAAGTGGATACCTTCGTCTTCTATATGTATATTGATATTATTATCTAGTGTAGAAATATCATCTTTTATTGTTTTTTCCGCGGAAATTAATGAATCTATAGATTTTTTTGCGGAAGATATATCTTTGGTAGATGTATTAACTTGCTCTTCTATCTTTGGGTTATAATCTTTACCATCTAGCCCTGGTTTGCCATCTAATCCATTTGAACCATCAATACCATTTAACCCATCAATACCTGGATTCCCATCTGTCCCATCCTTACCTTTTACAGTTTGGATTAGGAAAGTGTCTGGATCGACCTGTGAGGTTATGCTGTTCTGCGAGTGTTGTTTTAGTGACTTATTCCCGATATCTATACCAGTTACTTTACCATCTTTATTTTTTTTAATAGTGATCTTATTTTTTGCCATCTATTTATTCCAAATTTTTATGTTTAAATGTTTTTAGTAGATTCCAACACATCGCTCTTCTGTTCCTAATTACCCTCAATTCTTCGTAATAATATTGAAGCATACCATTACTTGATTCTTCTTTTTTATCTAATTCTTCAATTAATAATAATATAAAATCAGTTTGAGATGGGCGAGTTCCATCTGTTGGGTTGTCGGGAACGTTTAAATCCATATTGTCTAAATTAAATTCGTCTTCGTTATTTTTATCTTCTTTTCTCCAGTTCATAGTATAGCTCCTAACTCCATTATATCGACATTAAACCCTTATATTTACGCACTTTTACATCAATAAGTTGAACGACCGTCAATGAGGACAGTAAAATTTACACCGTTATCTTTATCATTTACGTAATGTTTGGTAATTTTACGTGTTTCAAAGTGGTCGTTCAATATCTTTAATTCCGCGAATTAATAAATAATACCTTTTTTTTTATTTTATTTTTTACTATCTAGTGCTTTTATTTTGTGGTATTATCATTTACCTAGTATCTGGGAGCATCGGCAGAAGTAAGAATAGTAGCCTATATTACCAATGTCGATGCTCTTCTATTAGAACAATAGCCCCAATCCAAGAACTGGACAAGGGCTATCGCTTAGAAGAAGAACGCATTATGAACGTTACTTATTATTTTTCGACAATATTCTACTTATTCCTTTAAATTTTTTATGATCCTCTTAGTTGTCTTGCTTTGGTTCCTATCCAATACTTTTGCCAATCTTAATTTATCATTAGAATTTATATATTCTTTGGCTGTAGTTACACTTTGGACTAATTCACGCTGGAAAATAGATTTGTGATAAATTTCGCGGAATAGAAAGAACAAAGCAACAATCAATACAAATCCACCAGCCAACGCTAGAGCCTTCAAAAACATTGACATGACAATGACAAGGATTAAGCATAATAATGAACTGGTGAGCAAGCCAAGACCCCACAATCGAGAGCCAAGAGTTATTAATACAATAGATACAAACGTTGACAAAATAAGCGGCGATATAAAGTAGACTAATCGCTGACTAATTACAAGTTCCTGGTATGTCAGCTTACCTTCTTCGACATCCTTGATTGTCTGTTCTTCGACCTTCTTAATAACTGTATCATTTAATTTATTAACTTTTGATGCTTGACTCAGATGACAAGAGCCTATAAATAATAGTAATGGTAAGATAAGTAACACTAATATTTTATTCATTATCTACTCCCATAAGTTTTTTTATTAATATCTTCTAGAAACTTTGCAATTGAAGATAAAGTTATTTTAATGTTATTGATATCTGTTTTTATAGGAGCAATTTCGTCGAGAATAAAATCTACGATAAATTGTGACTGTTCCATTGTTTCTTTATCATTCATATCCTAATTCCACTAAATGCTTCGTAATATCTTCTTATTCATACCTATTATTAGAAATTAACCATATACATATTGAATTCTTTTTCTATATTCTCAATTTTACAATCTACCCGAAATTCATATTTAACGGATTCTCTAAATGATTGTAATCTTAAAAATTCAAAATCATCTACAACGCCATCTTCTTTATAATAAGATACTAACTCATTATATTTTATATCAACCTCTTTCTTATAATCCCTTCTAAAATCTTCAGTTTTTAAACATGCCCAAGCAAAAACACTAATACATACAATAAAAATTAAAGAATGTAGTATATTTCCACAATTCCGATCCCACCAATCATTTAACTTCTCAAACAATTTAGACCTAATATTTTTATGACTCATTTACTCTTCTCCTTATTTAAAATTAATACTTATACCTATTATTCGAAAATAAAAGATAAAAACCTTTAAAAAATTGAGGAATAGATGTTTAATTTTTTTATATCATTAATTATATCAATAATGTTAGCCTTTGGAATGGCGATAGCTTTAGTCGAGGAAGGTGACCAATTCCCAATTCGCCCCTGGAGGCTGAGGATTCAGCTGGTGATACGTAAATTATTTGGACGTAAGTGGAGCAGAGTTCTTAAATGTGTTACCTGTGCGTCAATGTGGACTGCCCTCGTAGCAGATGGAGTACTTTGCCTAGTTAACCTAGTATTTTTTGGAACTTTCTATTTTTTTTGGCCATTCAGCGGATTCATCGTTCTAGGAATCACTTTTGTTATAATTGAATTACTCAATTCGTTAGATCAGTAAAATTAAATTGAAAGTGATTTATTTTTTTGGTATAGTACTTTAGTAATAATAAAATTAATTATTAAAATTCTTTCGTTTAGGGGAGTTGGCTACGTGGCTAACTCCCCGTTTTATAATTCCTACCAATAATACTAATGTTTACAGTAAAATATTTTAATGTAACTCTTTTAATAGTTTACTAACTGTATAACCTGATAAATGTAATTGGCACATGATGTCTGATTTTGAATATCCAAGATAATTATAGATATATACTGCTGTCTTATCCATCTCGAATTCTTTAAAAGTGATTTTAATATCTTCTACTTTCTTTGTTTGTTCGTCATACTTTAATAATTTCATCTTTAATCCTTATAACTATATTCTATACAGTCTTTTGGTATGTTATTATAATTAACCCAGAAAAAGGAAGCATTACTAGTCGATGGTCTTGTCTTCTGTTCTTCTATCTGTTTTATATTGTATTTTGATAGCCACTTATTTAGCCGCGAAACATTAATTATATACCATTTTTCTAATCCATCTTCGTTCTCATTAAGATATCCGTGGAAATAATATTGACTACATATATTAAAGAACTCTCCCTTCTCCTTACTATGTCTATTCTGATAGAACTCCATTGTGAATGTATTGAAGCTGGACTTCTCGTTCCTTAGAATCTTCTCTTGTAATGTAATCTTAGTACCATTCTGTCGTTCTATGATTGTATCTATATGGAATTCACGGTCTAATACTTCATTATTATTTGCTTCTGTATTTGTTCTTTTGATTTTTGTTGTCTGTAATAACTCAGTATAGACAGCATCAATAAATGGTGATGTCTTTTTGCTGAGTTCTAAATCTTCATGAAAACTATTCATTGATACATCCCCTTTTTATTGCTATATTCAAGTTATCCTTATCAATGTCGCACCCCTTTGCTACTCTATTTAACTTACTAGCGGCAAGAAGGAACGTACCAGTACAGGCAAACGGGTCGTAGATTAAATCACCTATATTAGTAGAATTTTTAATTAACATCGTACCTAGTTCCTCTGGTTTTTGCCAGGTATGGTCTCTATCTGCCTGTCGTCCGTCAGGAGCGTTAATAGTGAAGCAGGAGTATTGTTCAGTACTATTGCCAGGCTTATTGATTTGTGGAGCATCTATTCCTCTGTAGTACAATATAAATTGATAGTTTTTGATATAACTACTGTTTGGTTGTTTCTGACTGCCATTATCATACTTCCATACTAAGATATTAGTTAATTCGAAGTTAGGTATATCTTTTGATAGATAGGCGAGTACTTCTGACTGGTATGATCCAATACAAATGTACATTGAGCCTGTAGTTTTTACTTTTTCTGCCGCGGAAAAAATCCAATTACTAAAATCTGCGATATCATCTACATCAGTCGAATACGGTGGGTCAGTTAAAAGCAGGTCGCATTGTTCTTTATCTGCTAACCAGTCATTCATATCAGCGAGTGCTATAGTAGGTTTTGCGAAGTCTGATTGTTTATATTCTTCTATCCTCTTTTCTACTCTGATTTTTTTAGTTGCCATACCGGCATTCTTAACTTCTTTATTGGCAATTAATTCTTTTGCCCTTGGTTGGTCTTCTATAGGAAGTTTTGCTATCTTCTTTTCTTCTTTAATCTTATTAATAACTATTAATTGTGTTATTAATTCCCCGTTATCTTTTGCTTCCTTCTTTGCCTCTTCAACGATATCAGGATGCTTAAACATTTCTTGAGCATAATGTGATTGCTTCTTATCGATACCTTCTGGTAAAGATAACAGAGTTCCTGCACCGGAACCTTGTTCTGTTTTCTTCTTTTTAGGTATACTATTTAATATAGCCCCCATTCTGGCTTCGGCATCAATTACAATTTCAGCAATATTTTGTCCATCTAGTAACGCTGCTTGATAAGCTTCATTTGCTTTATCTATTTTTTTAATAGTTGCTATTTTTAATTTATGGGCACTTAGTACTGCTTTGCCTATAATTACAAATTCTGACAAATCTTCTATGTTTGCCGGTACATTATTCACTCTAATATCCAATTCATTCATTCTTATTCTCCTTTATTGTTGGTTTTTATTATATTTTGTAATAATTGTATATCTTTTCTCAAATCGTTATTTTCTAATTCTAATTCTTTTATTTGTCTTTCTGCTTTTCCTAGCATTATTCCTAAGCCGTTAATAATACTCTTGTCGCTTTTTACTTTAGTTTTAGTTTTTATTCTTTTGGGATGTTTTTTTGTATGACATCTTTTACATAAAACTTTTATGTCTTCCCTTAACTCCCTGCCTAGATTATCATAAGTTAAATGATGACATTCGAGATTCTCTCTTTTTTTGTGACATTCTTCACATTTATAGTCAACATCTGATATGAGTATATCTCTTAATCGCTTCCAATGAATAGATTTTAGGTAGGTATCACGATACCATTGCCTTTTTGCTTCTATATCAGATTTTTTATGTTCCCTTATAGATTTAATTAGATTCCAATCTATAAATTTACACACTCTATCTTTTGGGAACGGTTCATAACGCTCTGTGATCTTCTGTACTTCGTTTTTATCCATAACCCTACCCATCATACCTAAATTAATTTAAAATGCTTCCAGCGTAAACTGGGACGCTAGTGGGGCTACCTATGAACTCTGGGTAGTCTGTAAAAGAACAACTTCTGTATTCAACTACAGTTTTTGATGATTTTACAGACATTTCCAACTGTTTTTTCAGATCTTCTATCTGCTGAAGTGATTTTCCCAGTCTTCTTTCTGTTGTCGTTAGATTATCTTTTTTGCTATCTTTAATAATACTAGGTACACCTTCTATCATATACAATGGGTTATTATTACCTATCAGGAAGTTTGTATACTTCTTAGTGCTTGAATTAGAGGACTCATAAATAACATGAACTAATCCATACTTATTCAATAGTGATTTGATGTGTGCGTATTTATTCTTATCTAAAGAACGGGAATTGTCTTTTTTGAAATGTGCTTTTGTTTTATCGTTCAAAAAGTATTTATCAACTAAAAGTGTTTTTCGATAATTGTTCTTTAAAATCGCGGAACAAATTGCTTTTAATATCCATAGGACTTCATTATGAGTTGTTCTTCTTTTAGATTTGCCTTTAAAATAATACAATTCTTCATCAGGAATACAGCTTATAACATTCTTAAATATCCTATTATGACAAAGATTATATTTTTTAGCGGAAAAGTTTTTATGGATCAATTCAATAATAGCTAGATTTTTATCAAAATCACTATATTTGGGAAGTTCTTTGTCTATTATATATGATTTGATTTTTTCTGGAATACCGAATTCATAACAAACAGTATAATAATCAATTAGATATTGCTTTATGCTATCATAATTGTTATAGTTCATTACTTTATTGACGTAGTCTACAAATTGAAAATCTTTTTTTATCTTATTCATATTACAGTACCTTTATTACAGTCCCAAAGTTAATTTAAAGAGTGAGTCGGGCAAGGACTGTAACCAAGAAATCCCAACTCACTCTATTTTGAAACAAGGTAGCAACTCCTTGTCTTTATCCATCGTAAAATACTATAACATACTATTAAACACTTTACCATGATTATCCTTTTTTATTTTTTAAAAGAATTATTAGTCATTGAATTAACTGAGTTATCCAGTTATCAGGTTCTGATGAATTCATTATTATATAAGGTTTTAAATAAAGGTTAATAAGGTTATTAGTAAAGGTTAAATAAGGTTATGGTATCCCCTCATGTATACACTTTAATGTATTTTTGGTCCAGTGGAGTATACACTAGTTGATTATTAGCCCAAAAACTGAGTATCCCCTTGAGTATACACTTCTTTGTTTTAACCAGTAAAAATGTAGCAACTTTAGACCATAATAATAACTCAGAAAATTGGTTTTAAAGTGGTTAATTATATGGTATAATTTAATTCGTAAAATAAATTAAAGATTTAAAAAGGATAATTACGATAGTTATATAATAGTATAAATAGAAGCAACAAAAAGGTTGCTCAAAAATAGGAGAACAGTATTATGAATGTAGAACAGATCAAACAAACAATCTATGACACCATCACAAACTATGTAGAATTAAACGAAGAGGATCTTCTTCAATTACATGACGAGCCAGAATATCTTTGGGCTTTAGAACAAGAACAGAAGAGGACGAATTTGGTAAGGAGTTGGTAATATGGCATCATTCCGATTGGAAGAAGCGACGTTAACTTTAGATGAGCAAGAATATGGTGTAACTGATATAAATATTAATAGATGCTATGATAATAGTATCTATTATGATAGTATCTATTATGATCACGGGGTCATTATATCAGATGGGGGATATCTAGAGTCATGTAAGATTACAGCGTCATTTAAATTAGATTTAGATGATGAGAAAATACGTACACTTATTGGAGCAAAAAAAATGAGCACTTTGAGCCATATAGTATCAGGAAGAGTTGTTACTCTAAACAGCGAGGCTATTATTACGGATGTTGATTCTACATCGATTACGTACATATGCGGACGTACGAAGATCACAGAGGACGACTTAAAAGTAGCACCAAAAATGAGCATATTTAGAAAATGTTGGATAAATACCATAAATTATATAAGGAGTTGGTAATATGGATAAAAAACAAAAAAAGATACTAGAAGATTATGGTAAAAAATATGGGATTAAGGGAAGTCAAGCAGCAAAAGATTTTATAAAAGAGTTAGCAAAAGATAAAAAGGAGCAAGTTATGCACAGCAATTACAAAAATAAGATGGTTAAAGATGAGCAAAAAGATACGAAAGTGTTTTTAGGAGTATCTGTAAGTAGTGAAGTTAAGAATAAATTAGATAAGATCAAAAAGGATAATGGTGTCCCGATTTCGGTATCAGTTAATAAAATTTTGACTAAGCATTTTGGTAAGGAATGCGATAATAACAATAATAAGGAGGAATAAACAATGGATAAAGACAAAGTACAGCAGGAATTAAATCAATTAGTATATAACTATGGTAATATGTCTCTTTTAAAAGAAGAATTGGAACAAAAGCTTATTAATCTAAAAATGAATCTTGAGCATATGAAAAGTCAAATCGTACAATCTAATAAATTATTGACCGAAGAAGAACAAAAGACTGATTAAGTATAATTAACAAGCCCAGTAAGAGCGTCACATATCATTTCTGGGCTTGTTTTATGTCTATACATACATTTTATCCAAGATTACATATAATCGATTGTAGATCCTCTGGGAAGCCTTAATAAGTCTTTTCGAAGTAGTTTGTATGTTCTTCTAGTATTTTCTTTTGAATCTTCTCAAATGTTGTCTTAATAATCCCAGTATATAGTTGGCTTACCCTGGATTCTGATATACAAAATTTTACTGCTATTTGGTCCATTGTGAGTCCCATCACATTGTAATCGTACCAGATATCATACAGTTTTTTATTTGTAATTATGGTCGTATTCTTGCGGGATTTTAGTTTTAGTTTTAGGAATTCTTTTTTTATAATATTAGCAAACATTTTACTATCTTCTTTCAACCCATAAGGAATCGTCTCTGCTTCAAATAAATCTAACAATTCACCGTCTTCACCATCTTCACATGTTATTATAGTATTTAAAGATATTTTTTCAGTTAAGAATTTCCTTCTTGGCGAGTTATTTCGTCCGCATTCGGATCTATAACAATCTATTAGATAGTTTTTTACTTTCGCGAAAATCCAACTATTCTTCTTTTTTTCTGACCCTTTACTGTCATCCCAATTTTTTAAAGCAATACATAATCCAACATAACCGTCGCCAAGCAATTCTTCGTAACTACTAAAACAACTTGAACGTTGAGTATACGAACGACAAGCCTTACGCATTATAACCATATCAGATTCTGATGGTTCAATCTTGCGAACTTCTAAGTTCGTTTTAAATGTTGATTTTTTTTTACTCAATCTTAAAATGGCTCGCTTATATTCAAGGATTTCTTTTTTATGCTTATTATAATGTTTTCGGCAGTAGGCTCTAGCCTTTATTTTATTTTCTTCTTTTGCATTATATTCTTTATGATATTTAGCTATTTTTTCCTTGTTATTTTCGCGATATTTTTTCTTATACTCTTTTATTTTTTCTTTTGATGTCATTTTTTCTCCTTTTTATTTATATGAATATCGTAACTATATCAAAAAATATAACACTTTGCAAATTACGCGTAAAAAAGACTGCCGCTACGCCGCGACAGCCCCAATAGGAGAAGATGTTTATTTTATTCCAAAGTAATACTTACATAATCGGTAACAACTACAGGAACTAAATTATCTGCTGTACCTGTTACTGTTGTTTCATTATCTCTCTCATATTCATCTGAACCGTCGGCAACAGAAGGAACTACTTTATAATTAACTACTGTTCCATTTACTTGAGCATCAGTAGTGTATCTATATTTTGCTCCTAGATTACTAACATATGTTACTGTTCCATCATAAACCCAATCAACAGAAGAAGGTTCTCCTAAGTCATGATAGATATTAAAATGCGTTATTGGGTCGCCAACAGAATAAGAATAATTAAAGAATAGATAGAATTTACCATCATCAATTGTTTGTATTGATAGGTTACCTGGGTCTGTTAATGGGTATTGAGAAGCTACTCCTCCATCTACTTCAACCTCTACTCCATCTGATGCCGCTGATTTTTTATCACAATCAGCATCGTATATTGTCCTAGTGTACGTGTAAATCGCATCTACAGAAGGAGTCGTTACCGTTGCAGTAGTATCATCTACTTTGAATTGGGTTGCAACTGTTGAGGTATCAGAATCTTTTTGCTCCCAAATTAAGCCATAAAATGGTGTCCCGCCGGTTGTCCACATGTTATCGCTTACATTATTGCTTAAACTTCCATTAATAGTACCGGTGATATCTACTAGAGTATCCCCTGTCCCCTCATCACAATTCCCTCCCCAGGAAAGACCGTCTTCACTACCTGTTAATTTAGTACCCACTCCATCATTATAAATTTCATCTATTTCTGATTTAGATAATGCTTTTTTATAAAAACGAAAATCATCCAGCGAACCGTTTGTAAATCTATCAGGTCCATCATCGCAACCAATTGTCATGTCTCCATTATTATTAAGAGAACCAACAGATTGTGCATCAAAAGTATCTGACTGTATCCCATTTATGTGCAAAGAAGAAAGTCCTGAATGTGTAATTGAGTATACATAATGATACCATCTACCATTTCTATTGATTTTAGTTCTTGATAGTGCTAGATTTGTTCCATCGTGAATAAGAAACCAGAGTTCGTCGGCTAAAAAAAACTCTATATGAGCACTCGGAAAGGCTGAGCCACCTGTATTACGTTTCATAAATACATGGTCACTTCCAACTCCAGGTTCTATTTTTGCCCAAAAAGCAATACTAAAATCTCCAGTTCCAAAGTCTAAAGCATCATTATCCGGAACTGTTACATATTGGTCTGTGCCATTAAAATTTAAATAACTATTACTCATTTTTATCTCCTATAAATTAAATGTTATATTCGTGTCTATGTTAGCAATTATTAAAGAATCCGGAGTAGCGGGGATTAAGCATACTGCCAAATCAAATGGATCAGACTGACTGCCTTCATTACCTTTTGGGTCAACAGGAACATAGTAGAATGAATAAGTATTAGGTGTTGAAACTCTTTTAGTATATGTAAATAAATAACTGTCACCTGTACTTGGGTCATCATCTGTTTCGAATGATGTTAGAGTTGCTATCTTAGTCCCACCTGTACTTGGATCATCTGTAGTTTCGTATAGATAAAGTTTATCACTACTATCTATATCATTCTTATTGATGTATATTTCTATTTTAAGATTTTGGCTAATGTATCTCATTTAACCTCTCCTTTTTTTTCTTTTTTTTAACATTTTTTTTATTTCTGATATTTCTTTTTTATCTATTTTTTTTCTTATCTTTGATTTTTTTGTAGGTTTATTCCTTCCGCATCCGCAACCAGCCATATTTTTGCTCCTAAAATTTATATCTATTATAGTAATACTAAATCATAACCCCAAATACCCCATCTGCAATCTTCGTAATAATCTGCAAGGTAAGGATAACTACCTTCAGTAATTTTCCATATTGTTTGAGTAGTTGACTCTGTTGAACTTATATTCCAACCAGCAGAAAGATAAGTACTTAAAGTTTTAAGTTGTTCTGTAGTTTTTCCACCGAAGTCATATGGATTAAGGGAAGTCAAAGTATTTTGATTTCTCATACATCCACTTTGATAAGGTATTGGATACTGAGTAGTAAGATAACCGTATAGACCAATACAACCAATTGAATCATGCGTTGTGTATATATATGTTAAGCTGCCAACTCCGCAACAATGTTTAAAAATAGTATCTATTGGGTCTACTTGAACATTCCCTATCAGTTGTCCAAGATTCCAAGTATTCCAAGACCCAGGAGCACAGGGAGGGTCTGTTTCTAATTCAGCAGTAGTAATTGAAACATTAACAAAGCAATTAGATATTGTCTTGACTGTTGTCCCTGATGCTTTATAATAAGCAAACATTCCCCCGATAGTTGCAATAGACTGATTGCAATAACCATAGACAGATATTGAGCAACCTGATATATAGATTCTATTGACAGTACTATTAACTTCCGATTTTGATAAAATTGCGATAGAAGCATGTGCCTGTGTTTTGTCAGTAGTTGTTATGTCGCAACCAGTAACTCGTATTTCTGAATAAATGTTTACCGAAGAGGTTGAGTCCCCATTAATAAGCGAAGCATTACTTTTAGCTACTTTCATTTCACAATTGCTAAAAATTAAATTCTCGAAAGTTGTTGTTTTTGCAAGCTTAGCAATTGGATGACAACCAAAAAAACAATTCACATTTAAATTATCAAAATGAACATTACTTATTTTTGCGTTATATAAACTATCAAAAAGAATTGTTACATTGTATATTGTCGGAGTATCAACTGTAGCATTATGTATTTTAAATCCGTGACCATACAATATACCTGTGAAGTTTGCAGTTATAGGAGTAAAACTGCCTCCCAAATCAATATCATTCATCAAGTGATAACACCCATTTTTATCTAACTCCATATCCTGTAAATCTGCTTTATCATAAACATAGTAAACTGTTTTAGATCCGCAGTCAGTTGGTCCATCTAAACATTCCTCGCAATCCTCATATATAGTAACTGGGAGGCTAATTAATTTATCATTAACTGTTAGTTGTCTTATATCTATTTCTTCTGGTAATGCTCGATAACAATAACCATCATATTTAAACGACAAACCATCTTTAGGTACAGTTCTTCTGTAAAATAAATTTTCAAAGCCGCAAGGAGTACAGGGAATACAAGGATGCACCTTTAAATCATAATCATCTATCCAATAATAACTTGAATTACAACTCATATTAAAATAGAATTTTGGAGTTGTCCCATTCTTTCTAATTCTAATATAGAACCTATTTTTATCTAACATTGGAGAAGTGGCTAAAAGAGTTTTGTAGTTCCAACATTCTGAAATTCTATTTTGCCCATAGTTTACTACTTTATCATTTACGTATAAAATAGCATCTCCTGAATATACAAAAAAATTAATACAAACTCTTGTTTGCCAGACCCACATCCCACCATCGCGTTGCACTTCAGGTAGACTATTATCATCTCCAAAAATTCTTGTTAAGTTAAAACTTTGATAATAGTCCTCAGTAGTCTGATTTGAAGCGTACATGTAATGAGCACCTGTTGAACAGTCTAAAGTAAATGGAGGCATATAAGAGGTTTCGCATTCATAGCCAAACGGAAGAAAGTTATAACTCTGCCAACCTTGAGTTGCATCATGATAAATACAAACGCTATCATCATTAACAATAGATGGATTCTCTAGTGAATCACCTGATGACGGGTCTATATAGTCTTCCCAATAGTTACTCAGACCACAAACACAATCACCACCATCGTAACAGTCTATATATCGCTGATCTAAACAGTCCTCAATTTCCAATTGCTCCTCTATTGTCAAATCAGAAGGATAACAAGCTCTATATTCATAATCATAAACTATCTTATTAATAAGAGTAGTCCCCTCACCCGAATTGTACAGAAAGTCAATAGCATCTTGGGTTATTGCAGTTTTATAAACTCTAATATCTTGTATCCAACCTGTCCAATAGTCAGTAAAATCAGTACCAACTACTAAATGATAGTCAGTATTAGTCATTGTATAACTACTTGGGTCTTCAGAATCATCATAACTTCCAACCAGTGAACTATTTATAAATAATTCTATATTAATTGCAGTACTTGGGTCAGAGTAATTAAAGACTAGAGTACAATGGTACCATGTTCCATTAGACAGCCCAGAATGCGATATAAGAGCAGTTGTTTTATTGGTATTATTATACAAAGAAATAGTTCCGGAGGCGTAGGATAGAGACCAGCCGTCGTAAACGCCATCGCAGAGGATTGTGCCGTTACTATCTGCTTTAAACCAAAATGAATATGTATAATCTTCTCCAGCGATAAATCTATGGTCATAATTATAGACATTATCATCATCCTCATAATCGCCAAAACTTGGGTCCGGTTCAAAATAATTATAACCACTTGGGTTATTATCATCATAGATAATATCAACGCCAGAACTTGGGTCCCAAGTATGATAAGGGAACTCTAATTCAGCTTCTATTTTTTCTCCTTCATATCTTGGAGGGCAGTCTATATAATTACTACCATCCAAGTATAAACAATTAACATCTTCTATAATCCCTTCTCTAGTTCCAGATGGGTCGTCTGTCATATTAATAGAATCTGTTGTTGAGATTCCCCAATTATCAGCCTGGGAAATGTCAAAGATCGAAGCATAGTCAGCATTATCAGCACAAAGTAAGTGCATATAACAATCATTAGATAGATAAATTGTTTCATCATTAATGGTAGCATTGTAACAAACACCAGAACTCGGGTCTCCTAGTCCATAACCATCATAACAATTATTACCACAACTTGGATCTTCTAGAATATTGTAACCATAACAATCACTTGAAGGATTAAATTCTATGATGATAGGATAGTTAGAGCCAGTCCACTCATCTTTCCAATTTGTTCTTATTTCATCTCCATAATCTGAATCAGGAATAATATAAACATAACCTTCATATCTAATGGCAGAATCACCTACTACTCCATTTTCGTAGATTAAAAGCAAATCATCTTCTAGAATATAAGCATACAACTCTTCAGAATACAAATCATAATCATCGTACCAAGTATCTCTATAAACATTTACTCCGTCTTCGATTAT
>JAGMES010000103.1 GCA_023128035.1 Halanaerobiales bacterium
TTGTTATTTCTGGCAAGTCTGTGCTTGCAATAAAGATTTTAAGAGAGATAATTAAACAAACAAAATCTAAAAGCAAAATACATTTTTTGCCAGAAGAAGTGGCTCAGCCGCAACAAGTAAAGAGTATTGGTGAATTGGAAGAATTTTGTACGGTTCTTAGAATGCCAAACATATTTGAAAAAAGATTAAGAGAGGTTTTAAAATGAAAGTCGTAGCAGGTACACACGTGCACAACGCAGATAGGTGGATAGGTTATGCTATTGCGTCTGTAATTAATTATGTTGATTTAGTATTAGTTGGTATTTCAAGACAAACTACGGATAAGACTAGAGAGATAGTTTCTAAGTTAAAAACGGAATTTCATAACAAAATAGAAGTTTATGATAATGATTCATGTGACAAGACAGAAGGAGGTTTTGGTGCTGTTAAAACTGATATGATTAAAAGATGTGGGAAGCTTGGTGCTAAATGGATTTTGAATTTTGACCACGATCATATTTACTATGATATAATTAAACCCTTAGTAGATATAGCAAAAGAAGCAGAAGATTTAGGATTTGAAGGAGTCAAATTTAGACAACATTTTATTTATAATGGATTGAGAACTTTGCCTTTAGATCCAGAAATTAATTCTAAAGCTAAGGGTAGAGGTTATAGTATGTTTGCAAGTTTTTTTAAATATACAGACCAAGTACATGTTACTGGTGAAGTTCATGAATCAGTAAGAGTAAAAGATAACAAATGGCAATTTATAACAGATATTCATTTTGCACATATTGGACCAGTAATGAGTGATTGGGAAGTTGTTCAGAAAGAATTATTTTATGCTAAATTAAATCATAAAATAGAAAGTGAAGAAGAAGAAGTTGCTTGGCTTAAAAAATGTGTTGAGATTAAATTTTTTCCAAAATGTATGCTTGACTTTACTGCAAGGAGAAGACTAGAATTTCCTCTTGGACTACCAGATATTAAAGATGTTGCAGGAGGCTTACCTGCTGTGTTAGGTACTTACATTAATGGAAGTCATTTATTAGACATCGAATGGTTGATTAAATTTATTAGAGATGGAATGAAATGATTAAAGAAAAAAGAATAAAAGAACATGCATCAATACATTATTTCTTTCTTAGTTGTATTTGTAAAATGATTAATAGAATAAAACAGGTTAATGTAATTGTTGAAACTGGTGCAAATTCTGGTATTTCAGGAGAAGAAATGATTTTAGCTTGCTCAAATAATAATAATATTCCAAATTATTATGGTTATGATGCATGGATTAATCATCAAGTACCATTAGAAAAAATTGCTCAACAAAGATTAAATAAATATCCTCAAGCAAAACTTATAAAAATGGATACAAATAAATTAACATTAGAAGATTTACCAAAAAATATAGAGTTAGCTTTTGTTGATGGAGATCATTCTCTTCCTGGTTGTTTACACGATTTACAATTAATTGATAAGAATTTAGTTAAAAGAGGGCATATTATAGTTCATGATATGGATTTTCATTGTGTGCAAGATGCAGTAAAAGAATGGTTTAATGAAGATGAATATGAAGAATCAATTCTAAAATGGGGTACTTGGTATGGCATATATCGTAAAAAGTAATATGGGTGATACTCTGAAACCTAAAATAATTCAGATGTTTGGAGAAGAAAAAACTAAAGAATGGGAAGAATTTTTAGTGCAAAGAGATAAAACTTTTACAGAATTTTTATTAAATAAAGAATTAAATCTTAGTCCAGAAAAAATTATTTTTAAAGATAAAGAAAAAAAATCTCCTGAACAAGTGAATGAAATTTATAGAAAATCAGATGCGATTGCTTTAGATTGTAGAGGGCATATTCCTTTTCATAGTGAAGAATTTATTAGTAAAATACATATTGATAAAACTGCTAAAATGTTAGAGTTTGGAGCATGTCTCGGTTAAGAACTTTTTAATCTTGAAACTCATAGTTATAAAAATCTTTTTTATTATGATATTAATAATCTTGCTAAAGAATTTATGGCTTATCAAATAAATAAATACAATTCTAATATTAAAATTATAGAACAACTTGGAGAAGATTATGATGTTATATTCAGTTTTGATGTTATGGAACACATTTCGAATTATAAAGAAGTTTTTGAAGATTTATTTAAAAGATTAAAAATTGGTGGATTATGTATTATAGGATATCATTTCACACCAAAAGGAGAAGAAGGTAGGCCAGGACATTATGAAGAAAGTTATCCAGTTCATAAAATGTTTAAAGAAAATAATTTTGAACTTATACCACCTAATATATGGAGGAAAATAAAATGAAAAAAATTGATGGAGATAGTGGAACACCAGTTGATGAACTTCCAGCAATGACTATTGGAGACCAAGATGATAGAGAGTATTGGAATCAACCTAGAGTTCTAATGAGTACTGGAAAAAATTTAAAAGTAGAAAAAGGAGGAATTCTTGAATGGTTCGAAGAAAGTTGTAAGAGATATAATGTTCCTAAAAATGCTAAAGTATTAATTATTGGAGGAGGTCCCGGGAGACTTGTGAAAGGTATGCAACAACTTTTACAACCACTTACAAAAGATTGGGAAATCATAGTAGCTGAAGGAAGTGCTGGAATGGTAGAAAATGCTAAGAAAAATTTGGCAGATATTCATCCAGATTGTAAAACAACAGATTTATGTAAAGTAGATTATAGACATTTAAATGCTATGGATTTAGAATACGAAGAGGAGTTCGATTTAATCTGGACTTGCACGGTAACACAACATAACAGTAAGAAGAACAAAGATTTAATGTATCCTAGAATGTATAAAGCATTAAAACATAAAGGACTTTATATTTGTCTTGAAGGAACTAAAACAGAAAAACATTGGGTCGACCCAGAGTTACCAGATTTTCCTGAAGGAAGATTTAAAAGATATAGTGAATGGGGTAGATATACATTTGACTGGGGAGATAAAAAAGGATGCAAAGGAACTGCAAGTTGGTGGATTCGAGAAGTAGGACAACATGGTTTTGAACTTATTCAATATGGTTTTCCACATGTTGATTGGTTCGTATTTCGTAAAATTAGAGAAATAGGAAGTGTTTATAATGACTAAAAGAAATTTAAAAATTGTTGATTTAGGAAGTGGACAGAATCCACATCCTGAAGCAGGTATAATAGTTGATAAACATTTAGATAATGTTAGTCGTGGTAAAAATATTAAGTTACCTGATGATGCTGAATTTGTTAATGCAGATATAGCAAACTTACCATTTAAAGATAAACAATTTGATTTTAGTTATTGTACACATGTATTAGAACATATTAATGACCCGATTAAATGTTGTAAAGAAATAATACGAGTTAGTAAAGCAGGTTATATTGAAACGCCACGTCACTTATGGGAAGTTCTTTTTGGTAGAAAATATCATTTGTGGTTCGTTGATAAAATTGAAAATAAATTAATGTTCACTAAAAAAACAAAAGAAAATTATTTACTAAATACTTTTCAAGGAGATAAAATTTATGCTGAATGTGAATTGTTTAGAACTAATTTTCATGAAAATAAAGATTTATTTTACATGAGATTTCATTGGACAGATTCATTTGAAGTGCAGGTGATAAGATGAAAAAAGAAATTGTAGTGGCAGTATCTGGTTATTGGACAATATTACATAAAGGACATATTAAATTGTTTGAACGTGCAAAAAAGTTTGGTGATAAGTTAGTAGTTATAGTAAATAATGAGAAACAACAAGTTAATAAAAAGGGAGAATTAATACATGAAGTAGAAGATATTAAATATATTCTTAAGAGTTTAAGAATGGTTGATAAAGTTATAATTTCTATCGATAAAGATGGAACTGTTTGTAAAACACTAAAAAAGCTTAATCCTGATGTATTTGCTAATGGTGGTGATCGAGTATTAGATAATGTACCAGAAGTAGAAATTTGTAAAAGTATGGGAATTATAATGAGGTGGAATGTTGGTGGCAAAAAAATGTTGTCAAGTTCTGAAATAATAAGGAGGACAGGATGAAAAAGATACCTATTTTATATTCGTCGCCTCTATGGGAATACGGAGGGATTTGCAAGTCTAGTAGAGAATATCTTAAACAGTTAATGAAAAAACATAAAGTGTGGATTACTCAACATATCGGATTAAATGATATTAAAGCTTTTGGTAAAGAATTCCTTAAAGGATATAACACTTTTGATCTTACAAAAAAACACTTAACTATATTATATGGCTGGACTCATGAATGGTTTAAATTTGCTAAACACAAACTTTGTATAGGCTATAATGTTTATGAAGGTGACAATCCTCCATTTAGTTGGATTAATAATATGAACAATTCTCACATTAAAGAAGTGTTTGTGCCTAGTAATTATGTTAAAAAAGTTTATGAAAAGGCTGGAGTAAAAAAACCAATTAGAGTATTACCTCATTGTGTTGATAATATTTATAAACCTAAAAAAGTTAATAAAGCTAAAGTTTTTAATATCTTAAAAGGTAGTGAGTTTCTTAAAGGCAAGTTCGTTTTCTTTGGCATGGGTGCAATTTATGGAGTTAGTAAAAGAGATCGTAAAGGATTAGATATTTTATTGGAAGCTTTTGATGAATCGTTTGGTAAGAACCCTAATGTTGCTTTGTTAATTAAGGTGAATCTTAATTATGCTATTAGTTCTCATTTAAAATTAGGAACTAAATTTGATCTTAATTCATACATTGGGCAATTTGTTAAACCGGGATGTAAAAATATTTTTATTTTAGTACAAGATTTAAATGAAGAACAATTAGTAAATGTTTATAATGCTGTTGATTGTGGAGTATTTCCTGCTCGTGCAGAAGGTTTTGGTATGTGTCAACAAGAAATGATGGCAGTAGGAAAGCCAGTTATTACTACAGATTTCAGTGGCACTAATGATTTTAGTCAAAAGAGTTTAAGAATTAAAGTTAAATGTTTTAAGTTTGCTGAGTTTGATCATGTTTCTGATCAACGAATTCCTTATGTTGGTACTAAGTGGTCAGAACCAAACAAGACTGATCTAAAGCGCTTAATGAAAAAAGTATATAACAATTATAAAACAATAAAAAAGAGTGCTGAGAAGCACGGTAAGAAGATCAGAACACAATATAGTAAACATATTATAGGTAAACTTGCATGTAAACTGGTTGAAAATGTTTATAAAAAATATTAGTTACTTTTATAATACTTCCAACGAGTAGTTCTTTTTGCACTTCTTCCACATGTTTTACATTTAAATAAAGTTATATCCCCATTTTCTATTGTTTTATAATTAGAAATTCTCATTCCTTTCTTACATCTACATTTTATAATTTCTTCTGCCATTATTTCACCAGCTCCTTTAATTCATCTATATCTTCTGCTTCACCTTTAAGTCAGCCTTTGCCTAATAATTTATCTAATATTTCTTTCATCGGTTTTATTTGATCACCATCACCATATTCATAACAATCTCTTTCATAACTATGAAACAAAGTATTAATTACTTTTTTGATTTTTTTTCTTCCATTATAACAACCTTTCCTTTTTCTTATTAATATTACAACCGTACACTAGCCTGTGATCAACGTAAAACAGTCTAGTCTGGCAGTAGTGTAGGTTTGTGAAGTGTAGTAGCCCGCAGTATTCTTTGCCCTTGTCGGTGGTCAGGGTTTGTTTTCCTTTGCATTATTCTTCTAGTTTTTTAACCATTTTTTAGTAACCTACAACATTCGTCAAGGAACACTTCCTTCTCCTTTTCGGTACGATTAAACAATTTGTTCAACCTCTTTTTGTTTATGGGTCTTGCTTTTAGTTCTTCAACCATCATATTTCCCTCCCGAAACCTTTCTTAATCACAAAATACTTTTTTATGCTCTCACCACACACAACACTATCCTTCACTGCGTTAGCACTCCAGTAAGTTACTAAAGCGTTGTAAGCCTTATCGTAAACTGAGTTCATCAGTCCGTTAAGTTTTAGGTACTGAATTATTTGTTTTTGTGCTTCACGACTGTGCATTGTTAAGTATTCGTCAAGCATCACTTCAAGTTTTTCGTGACTCATTTTTTCACCTCATTTAATTCTTTTGCCATTATTAAATCGTATAATTTTTCCATTTTTCTTATTTACTATTATAAAATTTCCTCTATTTCCAATATTATTTAAATTAAGAAATCCTTCCCAGTCTTGTATTTTTGGTAAAATATCTTTTATTTCTTTTGTCGCAATTAAAAAATTTCCAAGATTTACAATTCCCTCCCTAAATTTATCACTCATTTTTTCACCTCATAAATAATAGTTTCTGAACCTTCAATTTTTATTGCTTCAACATAATTAGTGGGGTATTTCTCTATTTCTTTAGTGTGAACTTCCCTAATAGTCTTTATAGTATGGGTGTGGTTAATTACTGGCAGTACTTGAGTGATATTGTTCACTGGACTAACATAATAATTGTTAATCGGACTTCCAATTACTGGTTGGGTGAGGAGTTTTGGCACAAAAACTACAACAATAATCATGGCGATTAAAATAAGTGTCATGCCAACCGCCAAAAAGAAAGTTGCAAAATCCTTTTTTTGTCTTGCCAACACCCCACCCCTTTTTTTCATCAAGTTTTCTATTTGATCATTAATCTCATCATCACGCTTCTGAATAAGTTCTTCCCTCAACCCATTTTTAGTATTATAATATTTCATTATTTATCACCAATTTTAATTAAGTTACATCTACAATTAATGTGTTCTGGTGCCAATAGTCTCCATCCTATCCCAATACTTAAAAATTTAAATAAAAGTTTTGTTATAAAATTGTTTGAATAAATAAAATATTCTTCTGTTGGTGCAACATGTTTATTTATCCAATGCATATTTTTAATTTTCATTCCCAATCACCCTTAACAACTTTAACACCATTAGCTCTATCTATTGCTCTTAACAGATCTTTGGCTTCCTGAACTGCCCAAACGTAATCTTCTTCAACAACACTGTTATCCATAAGACCACTACCATGCCCTAAATCGAGACACTTACCCCTAAACTTTTTAAGTCTTCGTTGTAAAGTTTTTGGTAAACTTTCAGGAATCACTAAATCGTACAAGTGATCACTTGCACCGTTAAACCAAATACTGTTAAATATCTTATCATTTTTACTTCTTATTTCACTATGTAAAAATTCGTGAGCCAAAAACAGGCTTAAACAATAACTTAACCCTTTACCAAATTCAGATTTCATTTTCAGAACACCCCACTCCAGAATAGTAAGTAAGCAATCATTAACGTTTCAACAACCATAAATAAAACTTCATTTAAACCGTAAGGTTTTCTTGGCCTGCCAAGTTCACACGCCACTCTTGAACATCCTATAATCGCACTAATAAACAAAATCCACAATAAAACTTTAGCTAACATCATTTTTTATTACCTCTCAACTTTTCTATTACCATTTACCAGCAATCATAAATCCTAACTCTCGCTTTCTCCTTTTTAATAATTCTAATTTGTTGTCAATTATTAATATTTGTTCTAATAACTTTAATATTTATTATAATTTAATTGTGTTTCTTCATTTTGAATTTTTTTTAATTTCATTTTATTACCTCTACCCCTTTCTTTTTAACACTTTTAAAATTAATATCAAACTTCAAACCATTAAGTTCTGCACATTTCAAACTTGCATCTGCAGGTCTTAGTGGACCGACAATTTTCATATCTGTTACCAATTTATTTTTTGTCTTAACCTTAACTTTTTTATTACATTTTATACAAGTAAAGTATGAGTTAGCAATTCTATCAATTACATAAAATATTCTCCAATGATCACAGTGTTTACATTTTCCAACATAATGAATCTGTCCACTACCTCTCATGCTCCTCGCCTCAAATTATCTGTAAACTTTTGTCTTTCTTTAAGTTTATTATTTTGACTTGAAATATATAATAATAACTCTTTTTCGTTAATTAATTTTTTGTCAAGTAACAAAGTTATCAGACTACTAATTTGAAGATATAATCCTTCCATAGAAATTTGTAAAGCCTTGTCTTTTATTGCATCTATTTTATCAGGATTATCTTTCATATCTTCAAAAGCTTTATGTATTTTTTCTAAGTCTTTTTTTTCGTTTTCATCCATCTGATTTCCTCTTTACTAATTAAAAATTAAAAATAAAAATATATAAAAGTTTCTAGTTGTTCATATTATTAATACCAGTAATTAATGCCCAGATCCACATTATACCATACATCGGAAATCCAATTAATACTAACATAAATAGTACAGATACTATTGTTAATATAAACTGTAATACTCCATGCTTCCATTTACATACCATACTTCCTAAACCAGGAAATACTAAATTTAATATTAATCCTACTACAGGATTATTTTTTTCTTTTGTCATTTTATATCCTCCTACTAATTTTTTAATATCTCCATCACTTCATCAACAAAACTTTCTTTCTCATGATTATTTTCGAACAATTCATTAAGATCATCTGAACAATGAATAGCTTCTATACAATGCTCCATCAGCCAGTCTGAATAAAGATCGTCCAATTTCGTTTCCATATTAAAAACCATTTTTTATTTCACCTTTGTATATGTTTTATGCCACTTAACACACTCGCCACTAACACGCCTTATACTTAATAATATTCCATTACTTGTCACATCAACCCCATCAAGACTATTTCCATTAATAGACGTTTTAAAATGGTTTGAATGAGTATAAACGTATGCTGTGTCATAAAGCGTTTTTATATCACAATCGTTCCTGCCAGTAAGATTAACACAATTTTCATCCCACCAATCTCTACAACTAGACTCTTTATTTAATTCCATTTTGTGACTTAGGTTTATTGCATTAACTGATGCAGTCACTAAACAGTAATCTGATGATACTTTTGTGCATTTAAGGTGTTCTTGGTATTTTGAAGTTATGCATACCCATTCATCATGATAATAACCACATTTATTTTGAATTTCTTTTATTGAGCATTTTGTTTCTTCATAATAATTTTTTGTTGTCTTGTCTCTTCCGTAAGGTTCAAAACAACTAGTTAACAAGAATAACATTAAAATTGTCCCTATAATCATTAGTTTTTTCATTTTTCCACCTCTTTAATAAAAACATACTTAGTGATATAATCCCTATCTTGAGAAAATATTGGCGGTTCATCTTCCTTAATTACTGTTCTAATAACACCATTTTTATCAATATTTTTTTTATAAAAACATCTTCCCCTCTTCTGCCAAACAGGTAACTTATCCCAGTTAACTCCTTTCTTAAATAACATTTCTTGCATTTCTGAATTATCTTTTTTGTAAAGTTCTTTTTGTTAATTTTATATCGTATGCTTTTTCGTATTCTTTCATCCTAGTTCCGAATTCAGTATATTTACTCATTCTTTCACCTTTCGCTCAAGACTTTTATTTTCTGTTTCAACCCAAGTGTTACCGCAATCCAAACAAGTAAAATAATCAACCATACCATGCTTAGTACCGTGATCCAACCCACCATTATAGTGGACTGCTTGTTCTTCCTTACAGTGCTTACAATACTTGACCTGTGCGTTTACCGCTTCATAAACCATTTTAGTAATCACCACTACTATAACTTATGACACCTTTTTCAATTTTTTTTCTTCAACACTAAATTCTTTAGTGTGTCTAATAGTTTCTTTAGCAAAAATTGTTGCTTCATCCAAACAAGTTGCATAAATAAGTAAATGTCCCCCTACTGGATACATTGGTTCAAAATCTACTTCATATAATTTTAGTTTCATTTTCTACCTCTTGAAACGCAACCCATATATATTTTGTTGTTCTTAATTTTTGTCCATGATAAAATAATTTTGTTTTCTGTTTTCTTAATTTTTCCTATTTGTACAGTTTCCATTTATAACACCTCTTTTTCTAACTCATTAATTTTGTTCATAATATTAGTCCATAATTGAAATGCAGTTTTATGATCATAACTACCTTTTTCATGGTGTGTAAGAAATTGTTTTAATTCATTTAATTTTTTATTCATATTTATTCACCTTATATTTTATATCAAATAGTATTTGTTTGATACTATTAGATACACATAGCAAGTATATAAATCTTTCTATTCTAATATATACTAGAGTATATATCTTTTATAAATGAATTATGATTTTTCATCCCTGTATCTAATAAATACAGGATGTCTAGGTACATCTTTAGCTCCAATTTGCATGCCTTTGTACTCTATCCATCTATTAATGAATTCATTTTGGTTGTCCCAGATGTACTTTTTTTCTTTATCAGTAGTAGCAATAGATACATGAACCTCTTTATCCTTATATCTAACTACAAATGATGCAGCTCTATCTATTGGTATTCTATCATCTTTCTTATTACTTGTCACACTACCGCCAAATTTATCTTTAGTTTTTTCAGCATTAGGATCTACTATGGTACTTTGTATAAATCCTATGATCTGAGCATCAAATGTAATATAAGGTTTTACTTTATAACCTAAATTTTCTTTAGGTGTTGTTCTGCCACATTTATATTTGCCTTGTGGACATTTTAAAATCAAGCCCTCATAACCTTCATCAAGTGCTAATTTGAATTTTGCTTCAACTTCTGCTTTATTATTAACACAAGATTGCATAACTTGTTCTATTAATACATTATGTTCTGATGTTAACTTTGAAACGTTTGCACATCGTAAAGCAAATATTTCATCTAAATTAGATAAGTTAACTATATCAAACATATAAAATTTAATACCTTTTATTAATTTAAGCATTTCTATTGCGGCTAATTTTATATTACCAAATTCTTTTTTTAATTTCTTAATTGTTTTTTCATCATCAAAATCTTTTGTCATCACAGCACGTGTCACATCTTGAAATGAAAAGCCATGACAATATAATTCACCATCTAATATTAAATCATTTCCTTTAGTTAATTCTTTAAGTTCCTCAAATTTCTTTTGTAATTGTTTATTTGGTATTTGTTTAAAACTTCTACTAATCATTTGTCCATCTTTAAAAATACATCTAATTCCGTCTAGTTTATTAGATGAATACATAGGATATTTAATTTCATTTAAATTTAGTTGTTTATTATCCATAAGCATCGGTTTAAATTTTTTCATCTTATTCTACCTCTCATATTAATACATTGATTATATAATTGATCCCAATGACCTTCAACCCAAAAAGTTAATTGTAAGTAAGTCTCCCAACAACGCATTTCCGTTTTTGTTTCACAATACTTTATTATTATTTTTTCATAATTTGAAGGATGTTTTTTGATTTTCTTTTGTAAAATTTTATTAGAAGAATTATAAATTCTCCACTTAGTTTCTTTCTTTATATGTCTTTTATTTTGCTTTCCTTTGAGTGGTTTTAATTTAACAATTTTCCAAAACTTAGTTTGACCGATATATCTCATTCCTGTAGATAATTCTCTAATTTCATAAACAAAACCTAACTTATTTTTTGGTATTTTTTTGGGTGCATTGATCCATTTCATTTTATTTAAAATTTATTTTTTTACAATTAATATTATTATCTTTTAAAAATTTTATTCCTGTTGAATCTTTATCATATTTAATAATATAATAAACCATTTTAATACCTGTTGCTAAAATTAATTTAGCACAAGTTATACATGGGCTAAGACTAATAAATAATATTGTATTATTTGTTGAAATATTATTTTTTGCACAATATGCAATTAAATTTTGTTCTGCATGTAATTCATTTTGTTTACTAAAAATATGATGTTTTTTCTATTAAAATTTTTTTTATTAAATATATCATTACAATGTTTACATTTTGGTCCTGTTCCATTATAACCAATTGCTAATATTCTATTATCTTTAGTTAAAACAGCACCAACTTTTTTACATGCACAAGTACTAAGTTTTCCTGTTTCTATACAAATATTTTTAAAATAATTAATAAATTTTTTTTTTCATTTTTATTTTTACATTTATTTGCTTTCATATTTCCTTGTGTGCAATATTTTTTCATTATACAATCTGGACCAATATAATTAAATAATTCTGGTAAATGTTTTTTACATAAAATAAACATTTTATTTGCAATAATTCTTATTTCATCTGTATTTCTATAACATAATCTTAAATTAAAAAAATTAATTAAAGATCTTGCATTCATTTTTACAAATAAATTTATTCCAGATGAATTTGGTAAACATTGTCTTGCTTCATAAATTGGTACACCAAGATTAATTAATTCTTTATATCCATTTATTGATAATTTTATTATTTTTCCATTTTTTTTCTTTGTTTAATATTTAAATTCTTTGTTATTGAGTGTGGATATTTTGAATAATTTTGATAATGTTGAGAACTACTACAATAACTTGCGTGTCTATGTCTTGTTATTTGTGATAAAAAACTACGACTTGCATTTTCAATAATAAATGTATATTCTATAAATTCAAATAAACTTGTATGATTCATTTTTAATAATTTTTTTATAATTAATTTTATTTTTTTATTTTTATTTTTAAAATTTTGTGTCATTGTTATTTTTGTTAACATTCCTAATAATTTTAATGGATTATTAGTTTTTCTTAATAATGTTACTTTTATATCTTCATAATTATTTATTTTCATTTTTCTCTCGTTTTATATTTGCACCTAAAAATAATGCATAATTTATTAAATCATAAATAGTATCTAATACATTTTCATATTTTGTTTGATCACTATTATTAATAATAAATTCTTTTAATCTATCTGTTTTACTCCAAATTGATCCTGCCAAAACCCATTTTGGCATTAAAGAATAAGAATTTTTATATATTATTTTTCTTTCAATTCTTATTTTTAAAACCTCTTTTAAAATATTTAAATATTCTTTATCATCTATTTTTTTTATATAATTAATTATTTTTATTTTTTCCATCTTATTTACCTGTACTTCCAAATCTACCAATTCCTCTATCAGTATTACTTAATTCTTTAAATTCTTCTAAATCTGGTGTATCTGCTTTAATAAAAACTAGTTGACAAATTTTTTCTTCAGCTTTAATATGTTGTACTTTATTTGTGATATTAAATAATTGGCAATTAATTTCACCTCTATACGATGAATCAATAACAGTTCCACCAACTGTTAATCCTTTGTTTTTAAAAATACCACTTTTATCTTCAACTTTACAATAATATTTTTCATCAAATTCTAATGCTAAACCTAATGGTATACAAGCAATATCATTTTCTAATATTAATTGATTTTTAATTGCATATACATCATAGCCAATATCACCTTGTCTAGGTTTTATAATTTTTGCATTTATATCTAATTTTTTAAATTTTATTCCCATCTTATTCATTCTCTAATTTATTTAATAATCGTTCAAGTTGTTTTGGTGTGTATTGCCAACAATCTTTAAAATAAGTATAGATATTTTCTTTTTCAACAACTCTAAAGAGTTCAAGAATTCCACTTATAATTGCTTTCCAATAATAATCAGAGTCATATTGTTTACCATTTTCAAATTCATCTATTGTTATAGGTTGAATTTTAGGTTTTGATTTATACACAATATAACTTATACTATCACCAATATTTATGTCTTCACCTTGTTCTATTAATCTCTTAGCTACTTGTATATGTGCAGGGATCGGGGCATATTGATTTGTTCCATCTTTTTTAATTTTTGGTTTTCCAGTTTTTCCATCAATAACATGTTGTCCATATGTATCTAAAGGTTTATTTATTGTTTGATATTTAATTATAAATTTTTTATAAAGTTTTTGATCATACACAATTTTTTTGTATTTTAATAATTTTTCATGCCAATCTTTTTTATTATATTTAAATGTTAATAAATCTTTACATAATTTCTTTTGTAAATCTTTAGCGATTTGTATTGTATCTTTTTTTATAAACATACCACCCTTTGAATTAATTTCACCATCAAGTATGTAGTAATATCTTTTTTTCTTGACAACAATACATGCATCAAATGTTTTTTCATGTTCAAAATTCTTGGCATGTTTACATGTTTCAGTTTTATTAGTCTTTGGATTAATTAAATTAAATGTACAAAAACTATTAAAATCTTTAATCCAATTATTGAAGAAATTAAAATAAAATTCATTTAGATCTTGTAAATTGTTTTCATTTTTAATTCCATAAATAGAATCTGTATCACCGGAGGTTATTGTTAAACCTTTTTTTCTTCCGGCCAATATACATTTCTTTGTTAACATTCTACATGTAGTAGTAATACAATCTCCTATTGCATATTTATAATCTCTAAAAGTTTTTAAACCAAATACACCATAAATAGAGTTTGCTAAATTTTTTAATGCAGTTTGATATATATTTTTTTCTTCATATTCTGGTGAATTTTTTTCATAGTTCTTCAAACTATATTTTATTATATTACGTTTTTGCAACAAATCTTTACAAAGCATTGGTAATATTCCTTCTTCTCTCTTAAATAATCTAGCAGGATGTAAATTCCAACCCCTTGTATCTAAATTTAAATCCCAATCTGTTCTTGTTAAATTATTTTTAATCAAATATTTTTTAAGTTTTTCATCTTTATGTTCTACTATTTTCCACATGGCATCTTCCATTGTAATTTTAACATTATATTTTTTTCTAAGTTCTTCAATTTTCTTTTCATATCTTTTTTTATTTAATGTACCTTTTGATGTTAAATATTTTACGTTCTTTGCATTTTTCAAATACATAGGATTTAAATTAATAACTTCATTTATGAATTTAACTTCATTTTCTTTAAATATTTCTTGTAATTTAGGATAATAATCATCTACATATAATTCAGGTGAAATATTATGTGTGATTATTGCAGTAGGATAATGAGATCCAAAATCCCAACATTCTAAATCTTTATACAATCCAGGTAAATAACAAAAAGTATATCCACCGCTTATGAATTCACCCGTTATTGGATGTGAAAATCCTTCAACTTGTTTCTTACTAGGCTTTGAATTTTTGATGATATTTTTCTTATGATATTCATTTAATAATAACATGTCTATTATTTTACTATTATATAATGTATCTATTAATAGACAATGTGCAATTTTAGCTTGAATTTGATGTATCTTTAGGAACTTAATCTTTTCTTCAATTAGAAACATTAAATTGACATCTTGTATATTATATTCTTTCATTACTCCTATATCAAATAAGAATAACTCAAAAAATTTCTTGCAACCTGTTTTTTCTTTCCAATCAATTTTAGTAACTTCAGTTAAATTTTTAAACACACTTACTTCTTTTTTAATTTCATCTTTGAATTCATATTCACTTACAAAATTCAAACTATAACTTCTAAGACTTACCCATT
>JAGMES010000104.1 GCA_023128035.1 Halanaerobiales bacterium
GTTGATTCGACTGAATAGTTACCATAGATTTTGCTTATTTTTCAGTAATCCACTCTATAGATGGGGGTTTCGCCTTATGAAATATCGTTAAAAAATACACTTTGCTATTATACGTATTTGGTAAATATCAAGTTTATCTAATTGCAATAAAATATTCTTCGAAACATCGATTTGTTGAAAGTCATGAGGATTATTTTTAATATACTTCACAATTCTCTTGAATATTATAGTATTGGCTTTTCCATGAGGTGAGCTGTTATTTATATCTTGACTCATAAGGGCATCTAATGAATAGTAAGGAGATTCACCATAATATAATTCAGTTAGTTTTGCTTTATATTCAAGAGCAGCTGAAAATCCTCTTGTTCGTTTAGTCAAAGCATATATACATATTTTAATCATTGATATAATTTTATTCATATCAATGGTATGTTGACCTTCATGTGCAATGATAGATATCTGATATACAGTTTGATAAAATCTTTTAAAGAAATATTTTTTCTGTTCTTTTTCACTATCATATTTTCTTATGGCTTCATTATAGATCTCATTTATAAATTTTAATTGAAACCGGTAATTTAACCCTTCAGAATAAAACACTTCTTCCACAGCATATGTGTCATATAATAAATCTTTGTCTACCTTCTCATTCCATGTTTTAGATATTCTTTCATCAGTAATAGCTTTCCAGTACTTACTAATGGATTTATTTCTATCTGACACATAATAAACAGTGCTTTTTACTTTTGGACTTACCCAGCCTCCAGTTCCTTTTCGAAATATTTCCATGCCCAAGTAGGATAATTTTGATCTATGTCCATCCCTAATTCAATACATTGAATCTTCCCTTTTTTATTCCAATAGTTTACAATTGAGTTTTGCTTATTTATTACATAGGAAGTATATGTCCCGTACAATTGTTTTCTTTCAAAGAAATCTTCAATATGTAACTTAAATTCTTTTAAATAAAATTTACGAATTTCCTTCCATGATTTCCTATTAATCTTTCGGGGTAGGTTTTTTAGTTCTTTATAATAACATGCTAATCTACGTAATATACTATAAAGTATCTGTTTATGCTTTGTTATTTTTCTTTTTTCTCCGTGAATTATAGAATTATATATTTCCAAACTGGTTTCCTTAAACTCTTCTAAAATCCTTAAATAATCTTCTATAATTTCAACTTTATTCACAATATCAGAAAGAGATGAGTCTATCTTTAATGCTTTCTTATATACAATAGCTGCATCTTTATATAAAGTCGCTTCATAATAACTATTTCCAAGTTGTATAAGGTTAGAATAATCTATAGAATGAATTTCAATATCTTCTATTGATTTTTTTATGTTCTTGCTATTTAATTCAATAGTTCCCTCAACTTCTTTTTCATCAATTAGATTATCCATTTTCCATAACTCAAAGGCTTGCATATATTCTCCATTTTCAACATATGTGACTCTGACCTTTCTTATTGCATGTATACATAGTGGATCCGCTTCAATTGCACTCTGGAAATATTTCTTACTTTCCTTGTTATTACCCATACTTAAATAACAATCCCCTATTTGTGCAAGTATGTCTGAATCTAATGAAGTCAGTTTTTCTAAAGCTTTTTTATAGCTTTCAATAGCTGTATTGAACTTTTTCTCATCATTATAAATATCACCTTTAATTTTATAACTTTGATATTCATCATTTGAAACTTCAATGGCTTTATTAATTATTTCATGAGCTTTCAAATAATCTTTCTCAAAATAAAAGTATAAATGTGAAAGAAATCGATATGCCTCTGTTAACCTATCATCTATATTTATAGCTTTTTCTGTTAAACTAATTGCTGCCATTAAATTAAATTGAAATAAATTTGTTTTGGCTTCTTCTAATAATTTCTCAGCACCATACTCTTTATTAGCTTTCATAAGGATTCCCCCGTGAAATTCAAATATCATATGTAAAATTTACTTACTTTTTCTTGCGAACTCACAAATCTTCAATCCAATTGCATATTGTTTTTATTAGATAATTTCCTTCACCTTCCTCCAATGACCTTCCAAACTTAATGGTTTTTTCTTTATAGTCAAAACCAATTACACCTCCTCCAAATCCCCAAAACTCTTTTATACTTAGAAATCTGTTAGTATCAGATACTAACCTTATATTTGTAACCAATTCAAATGAATATTTTTTTATTACTGAAAAACTAAAAACCATTCGTTTAATAACTATCTCTTGAGGTGATACGATTATAACTTCTTTAGATGCAACATTCCAAGATAAAAGAAATAATATTAATAAAGAAATACCAGTCCATAAATATATTAAAAAAATATTCATCTGTTGATATTGGGAATAGCCACTTATCCAAGAGATAAAAAATAACATTAAAAAGATATTTAGAAAAGTTATCTTTCTTAGAGGTAATATAATTATTAACTGTTTATTCTCTTCCTGTATTTTTGCTATCCCTCTTAATTTGGGTTTAACTAAAAATTTAACTTTTTGTTGTATATGTAATCCTTTATATTTTTCAATAATATTTATTATTTTGTTACTTTCTTCTTTGCTGATGGAATTTCCAAATTTAATTGTATTAATGCCATAATCAAATGAAATTTTACCAATACCATAACCTATAAATAAAGATAAAAGATCTTTATAAAAATAATTATATCTCACTGATGACAATCTAATACTATTCACTTCTGATGCTATATAGTTTTTTTAAAAACCTATTCCAAATATTTTTCTTTCAATTCCAAGAACGTCTTTGGTGATTGTAATAATTTCTTTACCACCTAAATTCCATCCTAAAAGCCAAAAAACCGAAAATATAACTAACAATATATTGGTTTCAGACGAAATGGTAATTTTTAGCTGATGGTTAGATCTATTAATTTTTGCTATTTCTTTTGACTTTGTAAAAGCTATCATTTTATATCTCCTTTCAAAACCTACCTATGTCTTTCGATATATTTTCGGCACATGAATTTGGGACTTCAGATAAAAGTAAGATTCTTGCTTCTTATGATTATTTGAGATAGCTATAAGCCCCATTAATTCATTAGATGGCTTTTATTCCAACTTTAAAAAGGAATATCTATAAAATTCTCATCTTCCTCATTAAAATCAACTGGATTATCAAAAACTCCATCCCATAATCTTGGGTTAAAGAATTCATAATTTTCATCATACTCATCTGGGATCTCGCTCTCTTCTACCACATACCATTCAAGCTCATCATCAAATTTAGGATAGAACCAATCTTCAATTCTCTGGGCAGTTTTTCTAACATTCTCACGTTTATCATTTAAAAAATCATTTAACATCTTTTTGTTACTCTTCGAGAGATTTGAGTACTTACATAAATTGTATAACCTATTTATATCTATTCCCTCTTGCTGCTCTTCAGGCGATTTCTTTGAACATTTCTTACAAATATGCCGTGTATGGCCTTTGCCAGAAAATCTCTCATTTGCTTTCCTGTTACCACAAACAATACAATAATGTCCACTTTTACGTTTCTTTTTTGCCATTCTTATTATCACCCATTTCACTTTTTGATCAAACTAGTCTCATTTTTAATAATTACCTTTTTTCCACTTTGCAAATCTTCTCCTCACCAATATGAACCAATCCCGAACAGTTATGTAAGTTTGATGAAAGTTGTCTTTGAACAATTAGAAAAGGTGTTTGGTTTAAGATTTAGCTATGTTCTTTCTCAATTGCATACCAACCCATAATAACACACTTGGAATTATAAAAGTAATGAAAAATAGATTATCTTGCAAGCCAAGATAATTAAAGCCAATAAATGGAGAGGTCAAAAATACATTAATTGTGTTCATTGATATATTAAGGCTTTCTATTTTATTCAAATCGGCAAGTTGAAATATAAACCAAGAGCTTATAAAAAGAGATGGTATTGATACAACCGAAAGAAAGTTAAATAAAGAGCTTTTGTGATAAATAAATAAAAATCCAACAAAAACATATAATAGTAATGACACAAAAATTCCAATAGGATAACCTGCGTATAGCATCCCAATAATGCACAATACTATATGAGCTATTAACGAATAAAAATTATTATGGAGAATAAAAATAATATTGCTTTCTATATTATTTTTTTCTAGGAGATGCTGTACTATATATTTAAATAGTAAAGAAAAAAGCAACCCCGATATTATATACGATGAAGGTAATAAAACATCTAAGTTATCAATATACAAAATATTTGTATTTATAAACAACCAGACAAATGAAGGTTTATTAAGTCTACCAACAATTATACCTATAGCAAAACCCAATATTAATACAATAAAGGAAATCATTCTTTTTGAACCTGAAGTCATTATATCACCTCTGCATTATGAAAGGTATTGTCAAAAGTTTTAAAGGTTTTTAACCCCTAAAACCTTGATACCTCTACATTTTTCTATTAAAAATTTGCTGTTTTAACTTTCCTAGTTTAGCAGGTGTCGGCGGCTTTAATGCTCAACCCTTATGGTATCAAACCAATTTTTTTATATCTTTTCTTACACTTACAAACTTAATTAATAGTAAACTCAACACCATTCTCAACATAGGACAACATTAAGTCAGCAACATTCTCTGATTGAGTAGAGACTTTTTTAAAATCAGATATTGCTTTTTTCATAACAGAATATCGTAATTTAGGTGGTTCATGCCAAAATTCTTTATATATTATCATCCGATATTTTACTAAGATATCTAATTCATTCTCAGGACTAATTTTTGACTGATAATATTCTTTAACTTTTGGAAATAACCTATATAATTCCTTTATCTCCTCTTTAAGCTCTTTTTCTGTTTTTTTTGATAAATACCGATTTACTTCTCTTAATCCAACTTTCTTCATTCTGCTTACCTCTTCTTCATAGAATTTTTATAGTTTTCTCATAAAACAAAATTAAGCAAGGCCAAACATCTCCTTCAAGAATATTATGAAAGTATGACAAAGGAGTGATAAATTTCATCTTCGAACCATGAATCCAATCATAATGCAAGTAAATAATTGCCAGTACTGTACTGTGAAGAAGTTTATCTGATGTAGTTGGTATATCCGCTTCCTTCGCCCTCAATAACTAACCACTTACCTCTCATTTATAGTTAGTTTCCAGTGGTTTTTTCTATTTTTAAAAGTGAAACTCTAATACAATTTCCCCCTCTACCATAAATTTCTTTATATATTTCATTCTACTTGAGTATCTGATTCTCCTTTTCTAAAGAAAAAACTGTTCATGTTATCATTGTCCTATATTTTCTGTTATCGAATTATTTATATTCTTTTTTTCTGATACTTTTCATATATTTTAGAGTACAATATTTTGTTATTGTAAATAAAAATGGAAGTGTTTATTTTGTGGAATCCACATATTCCTGCCGCTTTTGCTAAGAACGTAAAGGTTTTTGTTTGTAGTTATGCCCATAACGACCACATTCCAAATAAAACAAATGTTATAGATATTTTCATCACATATTTCTAAATAATTTATAAATACAAACAAAATATGTTATATTATAAGCGTAGTAACACTCACTAATATTCTTGTTCTCTCAATGCATAGGAGATGCCGCAATAATGGAAGGACATTAAAGGTAGAGTCATATCATACAACACGATGTAGATTAAGCACAAATCGCAAAAAAAAGACAGAAGGAGGTGTACTGAATCTCTTTTGAGCCAGAAAATGCTACCCAGATATAATACTAAACCTGCAAGGTAATTTTTAAAATCACAAATTGAGGAGGAATGAAAATGTCTAAACGTTTATTAATTTCCCTATTGATTCTCATCGTTGGAATCGTAAGTCTGTCTGGTTGTTTAACTAAGTCTATTGTAAATGAATTGAATAACGAAGCAGTTCTATTGACTACTCTTCCAGTTGAGTGGAACTTTATTGTATATCTCGATGGCGATAACAACCTGGAATCATATGCCATTTCAGACATGAACGAAATGGAACAGGTTGGCTCAGATGCGAATATCAACATATTGGCATTAGTAGACCGCCATCCAGATTATGATACTACCAACGGGGACTGGACTGGGACCCGGTTATATCGGATTACCAAAGATGTAAACAACTCTTCAACCATTGTCTCCGAACTGGTACAAGATTACGGCGAACTTGATATGTCTAATCCTCAAACACTGAAAGATTTTATCGTCAACTGTCAACAGCTTTATCCATCTAACAGAACCGTCCTGACTCTGTGGAACCACGGTGATGGGATTTATCCAAGAAACGGTGCTGACTTAAACGAAAATAAAGGTATCTGCTGGGATGATACAACCGGTTCAGGTGCATGGGATTGTCTGACCGGTAATGAAATAGCTACTGCTCTTGCAGAAGCCCGGGCAATCACTGGTAATAATATTGATATTATCAATATGGATGCTTGTCTGATGCAACAGTTGGAAGTGGCTTATGAATGGCAGTATGAAATGTCTTACTTGGTTGGTTCACAAGAGGTTGTTCCAGGCGACGGCAACAATTATGAAGGATGTCTCGCAGCTTTACAAAATAATCCAACTCAAACCACACTGGACTATGCTAAAGCATTAGTTGACGATTACTCTACAAACTATAGCAGAATGAAAACCACCTATTCTGCAATGAGCTTTGGAGTAGAATTTGATAATCTGGTCACTGCCTTTGATGCTTTCGCTACAGCAATGTATCAGACCACAGATCTTGGTGCAGTTACTAAAGCTCGAAGAGCTGCAACCTCGTTTACTTATGATGAATATGTAGACCTCTATGATCTTGCAGGAGAATTAGCTATAAAAAGTAAAGATACTAATGTTGTAAGTACGGCTAATACTTTAAAAACTGCTATTTCCAGTGCTGTCGTTTACCACAAAGAAACAGGCACTTTTGTAGGTAAAGCTTTTGGCGTTTCAATCTTCCTGGCTAATGCTGATGAATGGCCAGTATATTCTGATCCAAACCAATATGTTAGCTTCCCACTTTCTATCGACACCAACTGGGATGAATTCATTTTGCGGTATGTTCAGTACACAGGTGGTACTGAAACTACTAACACCTCTGTGTTAGGTGTTGACATGACTTGGGAAGAAGGTAACGTTGACTTAGGCGTTATGGAACCAAATAATAGTTACTACTGGATTTCAGAAGGAACATCAGCAAACGGTATCTTCTCCGCCGATATGAATAATGGTGGAAAAGAAACCTGGGCTATTAACAGTTACCATGCTTTAGGTAAGTATAGCCCAATGGTCTATAGTAATGACTATACAGGTAATATAAACCTTAAATTAAACTTCAGAGGTGAAACCTATAATATAATGCTCAATGTAGCTCCAGGTTATGGGTATCTAATCGACGACCTCAAGATTAAAATCGTTCAAGGTGTACGACAACTTACATATAAAGTTGTTCAAAAACCTTTCCGCATGACAAATAGTTAGTCTTAAACTGGGGCTTTCTCCGGCCAAGTTGCCGGGGATGCCCTTGTTATATAATCAGGTAGTGGGGATTTAGTACAACACCTCCAAATGTAGTAGGAACTTGATAAAAATAGAAGAAAATATCTTAAAAAACCTGATAGTCGTATCACAAATATCGTGGGTGTTTGTCTTCACCATAAGTTGGAAGATTTTAATATCAAAAACGCAAACTTTAGGAGGGTTGAAAGATGTCAACTAAAATGATACTTTTTAGTACTCTTTTCTTACTTTTACTTGCAGTTCCTGCCTCAGCATTAAACGAGCAAGATATATCAATTTATCAAGCTCTAAAGATTGCTGAGAAGGTGGAGATGGGTAATTTCACCAGTGTGGTGAAAATAGTAGACTTCTGGGCAGTTAAAGGCAGCAATCTCCACAACACAAAGCCTTGTGAACTATTGATAAATGCCAGGACAAGTTTGATAGTATCTGCCAAGAACATTACTCCTAAAACCATCATCTTGGGAGAAAATACCTACGAATATTCTGGAACAAACTATCCCTATAGCGAAAAGTTTTATAAAACAAATCAGATATATAACGGCTTCGAAATTTATCGGAATGACTCGCACTATTTTAGGATAAAGCAAGCTATCTTTATTAGAAACGAGGAAGGATTTGTTGCATACTTCATGACTAAAGGGCCCGGAAAGACTAAATAACTCTGTTGAGAGATTTTAGATTGGACGTTCTGATGATGGAATTGGAGATATTTGGATTATGCTTAAACTGCTAAATGGAAAAGAAGGTGTACAAGTTTTTCACTATTCATAAGAGTACTTTCAATTAGACTATCCATTAGGCAGATGAGTTTAATACCTCAAAATAGAGGAGGATTGTATATGTCAAAACGTCAATTAATCTGTATGTTAATAATGACCATCGGAATAGCACTCATTGCAGGATGTGTACCGTTAACTAAGCAGTACACTTTATATGTCTCCACCAATGGTGAAGGAACAGTTTCACCTACGGGCGGCCAATATATATCAGGTACAATAGTAAGCTTCACTGCCACCCCCAAAGCTAACTGGAAGTTTGAACACTGGAGTGGAGATGCCTCTGGCAATGAACCAACTGTTACTGTAGTTATGAATACTAATAAGAATTTTACTGCACATTTTATATCTACACAATACGCAGTGAATGCTACTGTGGAAGGCGAAGGAATAGTTGAACAAACTCTTGTGGTAAATCCACAAGGTATGTATGATTCAGGTACGACAGTGCAACTTAAAGCAGTTCCTGCTCAAGGTTGGAGTTTTAAAGAATGGCAAGGTGACATTACTGGAAGTATTAATCCTACGACCATTACTTTGAATAAAGAATACAATGTCAAAGCCGTATTTAGTAAAAATCCGGATTTGGCCAAATGGAATTTTCTCGTGTATCTTGATGGTGATAATGACCTAGAATCGTATGCCATTGATGATATAAACGAAATGGAAAAGGTGGGCTCTACCCTGGATTTGAATATATTAGTGTTAATAGACCGCAATCCAAACTATGATAATTCCAACGGAGACTGGTCAGGAACCCGATTATATCGAATTACCAAGGATGTAAATAACTCTACTAACATTGTGTCTGAATTGGTACAAGATTATGGGGAACTGGATATGTCTGACCCGCAGGTACTCGAAAATTTCCTACTTACCTGTCAGCAGGCTTACTCGGCAGAACGGACTATTTTAACTTTGTGGGATCACGGTGATGGGATTTATCCGAAAGCCATCAGTCGAGTTAGTAATCTGGATAGTAAAGAAGGTGCTAACCCTGCACCGATAATAGTAGAAGGAATTTGCTGGGATGATACAACTGGCACGGACCCATGGAGTTGTTTGACTGCAGATGAAATTGCCTCTGCTTTAGCAAATGTCCGGCAAGTCACAGGTAAGAAAATCGAAATCATCAATATGGATGCCTGTTTGATGCAAACTCTAGAAGTGGCTTATGAATGGCGTAATGAAGTGAATTATCTAGTTGGTTCGCAAGCGGAGGTTCCTGGCGGAGGTAACAATTATGAAACACTTTTGGAAGTGTTGAAAAGCAATCCAACTATCACCACGCTGGAGTTTGCCCAAACATTAGTTAATGACTACTATAATCACTACAGTACCAATGGTGAAGGAACAGAAACTTATTCAGCACTGAGTCTGGGAGTGGAATTTGATAACTTGATTACCGCTTTTAAGGCTTTTGCTACAGCATTGTACCAGACAACAGATCTAGACGGGGTGTATAGGTCTTGGAATAATACAACATGGTTTTCTGTATTGCAATATAATGATCTCTATGATTTGAGCAGAGAGCTGATTAATAAATCTCTGGATACTAATGTGGTGAATAAAGCGACAGCCCTACAACAGGCCATAGGAAACGCGGTTGTCAACCACAAGGAGATGATTGAATATCAAGGAAAAGCCTTTGGCCTTTCAATCTTTCTTGCTACCGCCGAAGAGTGGCCAGATTATTCGGAGTCAAATCAATATGTCAGCTTCTTGCTTTCTAAGGATACCGATTGGGATGAGTTCATCCTTCGTTTTGTAGAATACACAGGTTCGACTACTCCAGGAACGCTGCTAAGCGTAAAGATGATCTGGTCAAGTGGGGACTGCAATTTGGGAATTTGGGAACCAGATAATAATTATTACTGGATCGATGAAGGACCATCGCCAAACGGAATTTTCTCAGAAAATATAACTAATGGAGGTACAGAAATCTGGAACCTCAATACTTCACACACACTTGGTTTGTATACCCCTCTAGTTTATAGTTATGACTATATGGGTAGCGTAAACTGTAAACTAACCTTTAACGGTGAAACTTTTTATATTGCGATCAACGTAGAGCCGGGTGTTGGATACACTATAGGTGATTTCCAAATAGATTCCGTACAAGGTGTACGGCAGCTTACATATAAGGTTAGAAAAATCGTTTCAAATACCGAATAAGTAATGTTAAATAAAAGCTTTCACTGGCAGAATCTGCTAGCGAAGGCTTTTTTATTGATTCAAAATTATAGCAATCTTGCTGAGTTAAGTCCTTTTATGAGTAAATAATAGGTTCCCGATACGTTAATTTGCCAAAAAAACATTTCTTAAAGGTGTAATTGCTAATATATCAAGTAATTCATCATATATAAAAGAAAAGTTTATTAATTCCTTTATTTTTCGTAATAAATTATCCTTTGAAACGACTAGATCATAAATGTCCATGTATGGACTTAAAATCAAGGTTTGCTGTTGCTGGATCATAATATCACCCACTTAATTTGATACTATAATTATACTACAAAAACACTTAAAAAGCTTGTAAAATCACTACTTTGAGTGGTTTTATATAAGAAAAAATCGTAGGTTATATTGTTATACCTACGATTTTCTCGAATGATCTGAGGGTACTTTTTCAGTGCCCTCTTATTTTTACACCATTTTTTAATGGTTTGATTACTACTGCTTTTTAACAAACTTACAGTTCCTATAGATAATCCTGGTTATTCCATTTATTAGATTACCTTTAAAATCTCAGGATCTTTTCTTCTGGGCATATCTGGTATTTCAATAGGATAACCAACCATGATGGGAGCTACAATTTCACAGTCATCCGGAATTCCCAATTCATTTAATATTTCTAGTGATGTAATGACAGTTCCAAAATTGATCCAGCATGTTCCAAGATCCAGTAAAGCTGCTGACTGCATAAAGTAGCTGGCAGCAAGAGAGCAGTTAATCTTCATGTTTTTATGAAATTATGATAAATTATCAAAATGAAATATAACCTCAATAGTCTGATATGACTTTAACAGATCCGATGGACAAATTCCGAACATTTGTCTGTAAGTTCGGCTTAAGTAAGCTGAATCTGAAAAACCACTTTCATGAGCAGCTGTTGTGAATGATTCACCTCTTTACCTAAGACTTTTTTCCACAGCAGTTTCTTTAATGGAAAGTTATCTTGGTCAATATCAGCTATAACCTCGTTAACTCCTATCTGTAACAGAGACTCAACCTGTCCTCCGAATACAGCCATCCACCTATGAAACCGGAACCCTCAGCATTGACCAAAATGCTTGCTCAGCCAGGATTTGGATATTATAAGCTCTGGCTTTCTTAGCTTTGCTTGACATTGAATCAGGGTCAGCAGTAACCAGAAAATCTAAACCTTTCGTAACGCCTTGCTTAACAATCAAACCATGTTCAAGCGCAAGTTTCTGCACTAATGCTCTGGTGATAGGCATATCTTTGTAGTTGGAACGCAAAGTACCGGTGAAGCAAACCGTTTTGCCTTTAAGATTATTTCGGTTCTCGAGAGGTGAACAAGTCATTTCCAAAGTACTTGTATCAGAAATCAAGGCATTTAAGTCTTGCTCAGATGTGCTAAGTAATTCTGCAACTTGTTTGAGGTCAGCCATCTCAAAGTCGCTTATTATTCCATCTAAAAGAGCAATCCGGATTAAGTCTGAAAGATACTGGCTATGCAGCTCAACTGCTTTTTCTTGAGAAATATTGTACTCCAGCGCAAGATCATGAAGAAGTCGAGATTCTGTGGAGGTGATTTTCCTGTCAGCTAAGATTATTTCCAGTAAATTCAGATAGTCCAGCTCTCCTTCAGATGTGGCTATACTCCTGTGTGGCAAACACGCAATCAGGTCTGCAATATAATTCTTCTCCTTCGGAAGATTCTCGTAATGAGAACGCTTGAAACAAATGTTAGACTTTGGCAGTTCAGGCCAATCTTCAATCCCCAGAGGGGTTGAAAGCGTTTGGGTAATATTATATAAGCCATATTTACGCATTAATATCCTGAACAATTTAGCAGTCGCTTCACAGTCAGCGTATGCAGAATGACTATTTTCCAGCTGAATGTCGTAGTGATCGCACAATAGGGTCAACTTGCCAGACGGAATGTTCGGGTCTACTTTTTTCACTAGATTTAACGTGCAGATACTAGGGATTGTCGGTAAAGTAATTCCTGCTCGCTGAAACTCGCTTTCTAAGAAGCGATAGTCAAAGCTGACGTTGTGTCCGACTACAATGGTGCCAGCTAGAAACTCTACTAAATCACCCAGTATATCGGAAAATATTGGAGCATTTTGAACCATAGCTCCAGTGATCTTATGTATATGAATCGGTCCGAGGTCACGCTCGGGGTTGAGCAATGTTTCGTACTCACGGAGAATGTTCCCCTCAAAATCCAACGAAATCAACGCGATCTCAATGATTCTGTCGGTTCCACCTGGGAATAGACCTGTGGTTTCGACGTCTATTACGGTAAATTTGGTATTGGTCACTTATATCAGCTCCTTAAGACTACTTAGGATTATGGCTAATAATGCTGTGTCTATTATACCATTGGTTTGGGTCATATTCAATCAATGGTAGATGGATACAAATAACCTTGCTTTATAAAAGGAAAATTCCTTGATTTTAAATACTTCTTCCCGTTACACAATATATATAAATAGTAAATTAGCTATTGGAATATTTTTTGCACCACAAGCTTTTTCATAAAATTAGATTGGCTTCCATTCCCGATTATATCAGTTGTGAATCCAAGTTTTTTTATATCTATCAAACATGTATTTACTAATGCTGTCCTATGTTTTATGCTAAATCAATCAGACCTCTGTTTTTACGAAATCCCCCCGAAAAATTAATGATAAAGGCTACATCGCACAGTGAGATGTAGACTCAATTCTCTGGATGCTAAGCACATAAAAATTTTTGTTTGTACTTATGCGCATAACGACCACATTATAAAAAAAAGAAATTGTTATAAATATTTCCACTACTACATTCCATAATTAAATTAATGGTCGTTTTTAGCTTTATTTAAAATAAAAAAAGAGCCAACGAGCGGCTCTTTTTTTATTTTATATATCTAGAAAATGGATGTTTGTATCACCATTTGTATAACAAAATACCACTACCTTACTTTCATCAGAATTTACTGCTATCACAGATAACAGTTATTTTGCTTTTATCAGGACTAAGTCCCATTATGTCTATAATATGAAAGGGGTCAATGGATGCCTCTCTGGTTAAATGGCCATTTCCTAATATATAGCTTTCAACAGCTTCATTATTGCCAACAAATAGTTTATTGTTTTCTGAATCTAGATTTAATCAGTATCCCCCTACTCCCGGGTAATAGGCAATCTGTTCTGCTGTGTCCATATCAAGAATATATAAACTTTCCTCGGTCAGTACATACATTTTTCTGGTTGCAGGGTTAATTTTGATATCACGAATACCGCCTGTTACTATATCTTGAGGAAAGTCTTCTATTGTTCCAGTCACCAGATTAAATACTCCTATCTGATTGTAAAATGTTTTCCAATAATAAAATTTGCCATCTTCCGGGGAGTGAACCATGGATATTCCACTAGTAGCGTATCCAATCGCCATTTCTGTTTCTTTTACAATAGTTTCACTCAGGGGATTAATCTCATAAAAGATTGAATGACCATAGCCATAAACCCGTTCTGGATCATTGGTGGAAATAAACCCATGGATTGATTCAATGGCTAAACCGGCAAACTTTTCTAAACTAAGCGTAACTGAAGTTGTCGTTTGATAATTCTCAGGGGTCAGCAGAATCCAGAAATTATCCACTCCTTTATTGGAGTTTGACGGGGGTAGGCTCTACTTTATGGGTAGAACTGCAACCTCCGATACCAAACAGGACGATAATAACTAAAATAAGTAAAATTGAATTCTTTCATGTTAACATATTGTCCTCCCACACTATTTTTTATAGTTTCTGCATGATTATTAAATATTTCTCTAGATATCTCAATTCTCCTTCTTAAAACAAAAAATCCGTTTTTTTAATTTCCTTTAGATAATCTAATGTTAGTGAACAAATTTATATTTCATGATTTCAATTCTCCTTTAGGCTTCTATTAACACCTTTAAAATCAAGTGTATATCTTTATTTTAGGAAAGAAAATAATAATTTTAGTTTAGAACAATTAATTTCAAATATAGGCTGTCTCTATCTAGTTCAGGGTTATAATTAGGAATAAAAAGATAGATCAAAAGGGAAACCTGAAGGTTAGAAAGCTAACCTTCAGGTTTTTTAATGAATTTATTTCATATAATCCGCTGAAGAAAGGAATTAGGAGAATTAGTTTAGATATACCCTTAATGCCTTTCTTTATCCTCAAAATTGCCTTAGATATGTTACTTAACATCCCTTGCATATGAGATCTTTTCTGTAGCGATCGCGGAAGAAATGGTCGGGATAGAAACTGGGCGCGCGCATCTCATGAGTAAAGAAAGGAAAATGTTATCCGAATCATTAAACGATCTATCTTTATCAAATAGTCTCTCGGAATAAATAATGAGTTTGCAGGTGATTTGTAATAATTTAACTGGGAATTGCAATGATTTCTTATGAACATCTGAAGAAATATAAAAAACCAGAAAAATGGGTATGACAAAAAGACCTATGTGAT
>JAGMES010000105.1 GCA_023128035.1 Halanaerobiales bacterium
GGACGTATTGATAATCAAGTTAAGATCAGAGGATTTAGAATCGAACTTGGAGAGATTGAAAATCAATTATTGAGCCATGAGGAAATTAAAGAGGCAGTTGTTATTGACCGGATTGATGACAGTGGTAACAAATATCTCTGTGCATATATCGTAAGTGATAGTGAACTATCCATTGCAGAGTTAAAAGCATATTTAGGCAGAGAGTTACCGAATTACATGGTTCCAGCAGACTTTGTTCAATTAGAAAAAATACCGCTAACCCCAAATGGTAAAATTGATCGTAGAGCGTTACCAAAACCAGATGGAAATATTGGTGGTGCTGAGTATGTTGCGCCAACTAATGTAACAGAAGAAAAAATGGTACAGATCTGGTCTGATATTTTGGGTGTAGAGAAAGTGGGGATCAATGATGATTTCTTTGAATTGGGAGGTCATTCGTTGAAGGCAACTCAGTTGGTATCACGAGTTTTAAAAGAATTTAATGTAGAGCTACCATTAAAAGAGCTTTTTAACAAACCAATACTGAAAAATTTGGTTGAGGAACTAGATAGAATAGAAGCAACTATCTTTACTGAAATTGAAGCAGTAGAAGAAAGAGAGTATTATCCGGTTTCATCAGCGGAGAAAAGGCTCTTCGCCTTAAGACAACTAGAGGGCGAAAGTACAACTTACAATATGCCGAATATTACAACTATAGAAGGTGTACTTGATAGAGAACGTTTGGAAGAAGCATTTAAAGTATTGGTTCAAAGACATGAATCACTTCGTACTTCATTTGTAGTGGTTGGCGAAGAAGTAGTTAGAAAAGTGCATCCAGATCTGGATTTGCGTATCTCCTTCATGGAAGCTAAAGAAGAGGAATTAGACAGGGTAGTTAACGAATTTATTCGACCATTTGATTTGGGCAAAGCGCCATTGTTTAGAGTAGGACTTATCAAATATGATAATGATAAACATTTACTCATGTTGGATATGCATCATATCATCTCTGATGGAGCATCGATGAATATTTTTTTCAAAGAATTTGTACAGCTTTATCAAGGTGAGGATTTACCAGAGCTTAAAATACAGTACAAGGATTATGCATGCTGGCAACATAAGCTGCTTAAATCTGAAGAGATTAAAAAACAGGAGATATACTGGTTAGAAAGGTTTGCTGGCGAAATTCCAGTGCTTAATCTGCCAACAGATGCACCGAGATCGTCAGTAATGAGTTTTGAAGGGGATATGATGGACTTTAGTATAGATAAAGAGTTAGCAGATGCTTTCAACGAAATAGCATCCTCTAAAGGCGCGACTCTATACATGGCACTTTTAGGAGCATTAAATGTTTTACTCTCCAAATATACAGGTCAAGATGAGATCATTATCGGTTCACCAGTTGCAGGTAGACGGCATGCAGACTTAGAAAATATAATTGGAATTTTTGTTAATACATTAGTGATGCGAAACGAGCTAGAAGTTGATAAGAGTTTTGCTCAATTCTTAGAGACTGTTAAAGAAAATGCTTTAGACGCTTTTGAGCATCAGGATTATCAATTTGAAATGCTTGTTGAAAAACTGCAATTACAAAGAGATTTAAGTAGAAATCCATTATTTGATATTATGTTTGTATTACAAAATACAACAACTGCAGATGTTCAGATGCCAGGCTTAAAAATGCATCTTTATCCATTTGAATACAAATTAGCTCAATTTGATCTTATTTTCAATGTGTTTGAAACATCTACGGGAATCCACTTTAATTTAGACTATTCTACAAAACTCTTTAAACGTAAAACAATAGAAAGAATGACAGAACATCTTGTAAATATAATTCATCAAGTGGTTAAAAATCCAGAAATACAGATTTCAGAAATCGAAATAATTTCAGCAGATGAAAAGCAGCAATTGTTGGTTGATTTTAATAATACAATGGTAGAGCTTTCTAATGATTTAACAATCCATCAATTATTTGAAGAACAGGCATTAAAAACACCAGATCATATTGTTGGCGTTTTTGGTGAACAGCAATTAACATATGGTGAGTTAAACGAAAAAGCAAATCAATTTGCTAGAGTATTAAGAGAAAAAGGTGTAGGGTCTGACATTATTGTTGCCATGCTGGTAGAACGTTCACTTGAGATGATGATTGGAATCTTGGGAATTTTAAAATCAGGAGGTGCGTATCTCTCGATTGATCCTGAGTATCCAGAAGAACGTATTGAATATATGTTAGAAGATAGTCAAGTAAAGATTGTCTTAACACAGAATCATTTAATTGATAAACTTCAGGTGTCAAATAGAGAGGTGCTGAGTTTAGATGATGAAAAACTTTACAGAGGTGAAATGAGCAATTTAGAAAAAATTAATTCATCTCATGATTTGGCTTATGTTATATATACATCTGGCTCTACTGGAAAACCGAAAGCAGTTATGATTGAGCATTGCAATATAGTGAATACAATTGTCTGGAGAAAGAACGACGTACAATTGAGTTCGAATGATAAAGTACTGCAGTTATTATCTTACTCATTTGATGCATTTGTTGTTAATTTCTTCACCCCGGTTGTCTGTGGGGCACAGCTAATTATGTTGAGTAATGAAGATTTTAAAGATCCTATGGCCATCAAAGAAGTAATCAGAAAGCATGGAATAACTCATTTTAACTGTGTACCTTCATTATTTTCAGCACTGTTGGATTGCTTAACACCAAAAGATGCAAAAACATTACGAATGATTGCTTTGGGTGGTGAACAGATTACGGCAAATCTGATTGAACGTAGTAAAAAAATGAATAGTGATTTGGAGATTGTTAATGAATATGGTCCGACAGAGAATAGTGTAGTAACTACTTGCTTAAGAAATGTTCAGCCGAACTTTATTATCCCGATTGGGCAACCAATTATGAATACACGGATTTATATTGTTGATTCGCGAATGAAGTTGGTTCCTATGGGAGTACCAGGAGAGATTTGCATAGCTGGTGCTGGATTAGCCCGAGGTTATTTAAATAGACCAGAGTTGACAGCAGAGAAGTTTGTCCAAAATCATTTTGTGACTCTCACCACAGGTGAGTGTATAGGAGAAAGAATGTACAGAACTGGTGATCTGGGTCGCTGGCGGTCAGATGGTATGATTGAATTTATTGGTAGAGTTGACTATCAGGTAAAAATAAGAGGTTATAGAATTGAAATCGGTGAGATTGAAGCACAATTATTGAAGCATAAAGCAGTAAAAGAAGTAGCTGTTATTGATAGAGATGATATGGGTGGAACGAGATATTTGTGTGCGTACTTTGTTTCAGATTCTGAATTGATGGATCTTAGAGAATATTTATTAAATGTATTACCTGAATATATGATCCCAGCATTCTTTATCCAATTGGAAAAACTTCCATTAACATTGAATGGTAAACTTAATCGAAAAGCATTGCCAGAGCCAGATGGAATGATTGGAATAGAATATGTTGTTCCAAAAACTGAAGAAGAAGAAAAATTGGCTGAAATATGGGGTATGACATTAGGAAGAGAACAGGTAGGAATTAATGATAACTTCTTTGAACTGGGTGGTGACTCTATTAAAGCAATTCAAATTATAGCTAGAGTTAGCCAACAAGGAATTAATATTACTGTAAAAGATATCTTCAAATACAAAACGATTGATAAGATTTTGAAAAATGTTGATTATAAGAAACAGACTCTGATAATACCACAAGGAGAAGTCATCGGTGAAGTTTTGTTAACACCAATTCAAACCTGGTTCTTTGAACTGGATTTTAAGCATAAGCATTATTTCCATCAGTCAAATATTTTTAAATTAAGAGAAGATGTAGATCTTAAACTATTGGAGAAAGTATTTAAAAAGATAATTGCTCATCACGATGCTTTAAGAATGGGTTATAAATTTGTTGATAATAAAATCATTCAATTTAATCGTGGAATAGATGAAGTAGATTTTAGATTAGAAATTATTAATTTAGCGCAATATCCAGAAAAAGTTCAAAGAGAAAAAGTAAGAGAAATAAGTGTAAAAATTCAGGATAGTTTTGATTTAGAAAAAGATTTATTGGTCAAGGCAGTTGTATTTGATCTTGGTGATAATGGTAAACGATTATTTATTCCAATTCATCACCTGATTATTGATGCAGTATCTTGGAGAATTCTTATTGATGATTTGAAGAGCTTATATCAATCCAACCTAACAAGAGAATTACCATTAAAAACGACTTCATTCAAAGATTGGAGTCACAACTTAAATAGTTATGCTCAAACAGAATTGATTGATATAGAGTATTGGCAGAAAATCGATCAGTCAAAAGTTAAATCTATAGCTAAAACTGAAGTAAAGGATAATTATTTCAAAGATCATAATAGTTTAGTAGTTAAATTAGATGAAGCGCAAACAGAGAAATTACAGACGAAAGTAAATTGGGCTTATAATACAGAAATAAATGATATATTGCTAACTGCCTTAACTATGGCGATCACCGAAGCAATGGATACAGATCATTTCTTATTAAATCTTGAAGGCCATGGTAGAGAAGAGATTCTAGAAAATGTTGATATTTCAAGGACAATTGGTTGGTTTACAAGTACATATCCCGTTTATTTTGAAAAACAAGAAACGATTGAAGAGAGCATTAAACATGTTAAAGAAAGTTTACGTAGAGTGCCAAATAAAGGGGTCAATTTTGATATTGCACTGTATTTGACAAGGGATGAACAATTGAGTGAATTGAATCCAGAAATATCATTTAACTATTTAGGCCAATTTGATAATATCAAGAATAAGACTGATCAAAAGAATGAGAGTTTATTGTCTGGTTGTATCGAGGATGCTGGATTTAGTATCCATAGTGAAAATGAACATGTATCATTAATTGATATTTCAGGTATTACTGTTAGTGGAGAATTACAAATCTCCCTCAGGTATAATGTGAAATATTTAGATGCTCAGTTAATGGAACATCTTAAATCATTATATTATAATCGATTGGTAGATATTATCGAACATTGTGTAGAACAAACGGAAAAAACGTATACTGCTTCTGATTTTGGTGTACAAAATCTACTCAATGAACAGAATTTTGATTATATTGCACAAATGGTCGATCTTAATAAAGTTAAAATGTATGCATTAACTCCGATGCAGGAGGGAATGTTATTTCATTACACATTAAATGAAGTAAGTAGAAGCTATTATGAGCAAATGTCATTTTACCTAGAAGGTGAAGTAGATATTGAGAAATTGATCACTGCTTGGAGAAAAACAGTGAACCGCCATGAAATACTAAGAACCAGATTCTTCTGGAAAAATCTTAAAAACCCGATCCAATTAATATTTGATGAAGCAGAAGCAGAGGTTTATCAGTATGATCAATCGGATTTAGCACTTTCAGAGCAAGAAGCGTATTTAATGAAGTTCAAAGAAGAAGATTTACAGAAACAGTTTGATATGGAAAAAGGTCAATTAAATAGACTTTCTCTGGTGAAATTATCAGATGAAAAATATTTGGTTAACTGGATTTTCCATCATATTTTGTTAGATGGCTGGAGTGTGCCAATTATAATGGGTGATTTCTTCAATATATATTATTGCCTTGTGAATGATCAGCTATTACCGTCAAAACCTGCTGGACAATTTGGAGAATATTTGGAGTGGTTGAAGAAACAAAAGAGAGCAAAGAGCGAAAAATACTGGGAAAATTATATGAAAAACATCACCGAACCGACTTTTTTACCATATTCCTCAGCCAAGAAGGATGTAGCAATTAGTGAGGGAATGGTTAAAAAACTTATCTTGGATCAGCAAACAACTAGAATGATCAATGAATTTTGTAAGAAGAACGAAATAACTATCAATACGTTCATTCAAACAGCCTGGGGCTTGTTGATGCAAAAGTATAATAATACCAATGCCAGTTGTTTTGGAATGACAGTTTCTGGTCGTCCAGCAGAATTGGCTAATGTTGAAAGTATTGTGGGTATATTCCTTAATACTCTACCAGTCATTATTAGAAATGAAAAACCGGATACAATTAAAGAACTGTTAACAAGAGTAAATAATGAATTGATAGAAAGTCGGGAACATGAGTATATATCTTTGGCAAAGATTCAGAAGATGACTAATATTTCGGGAAAATTATTTGATTCATTACTTATATTCGAAAACTTCCCAGTTGATTCAGCAGTTCAAGGAAAAGATTTAGGTTTTAGCATTCGATTTGATTCAGTACACGAACTAACTAATTTTGATTTGACGATGACAGTAGCTAGTGGAGAGATGATGATCATAAAAATGACCTACAATGCAGATTTGTTAAATGATGAAAAGATTGAAATGATTCAAGTACACTTAAGTAAATTAATCGATACAATTCTTGCAGATGAAAATAAACTAGTGAATGAAATTAATATAATTACAGTAAAAGAGAAAGAGAAAATACTTAAAGAATTTAATAGGACAGCAGTAGATTATCCAGATTATATCTCACTTCAGCAATTATTTGAAGAGCAGATGGAAAAAACACCTAATCAGATTGCTCTTATTTTCGGCGAAGAAAAATTAACTTATCGTGAGTTTAATAAAAAGGCTAACCAATTGGCACACTTATTAAGGGCGAAAGGGGTTGGACCTGATCACATTGTTGGAATTATGGTGGATCGTTCGCTAGAAATGCTGATTGGCATTATGGCTATATTAAAAGCGGGTGGAGCGTATTTGCCACTTGATCCTGAATATCCAGAAGCCAGAATTGAGTATATCCTTACAGATAGTAATACAACTTTGTTATTAACCCAAAAGGATCTAATGAGCAAAGTATCATTTGTTGAAGAAGTAATAAATCTTGAGGATAGTAAATTGTACAAAGGTGACAGTAATAATCCAGAAATCATTATCAATTCGAACAATTTGGCGTATATCATTTATACATCTGGCTCGACCGGAATGCCTAAGGGGGTTATGCTCGAACATAGAAGTGTATTGAATACATTGCATGTATTACATGAAATGTATCCTATTACAGCATCAGACGCGTATCTTTTGAAAACGACATATACATTTGACGTATCGGTTGCAGAAATTTTTGGTTGGATATTGGGTAGCGGTAAACTGGTTATTTTAAAGAAAGATGCCGAAAAAGATCCAAAAACGATTGTAAAAACAATTGCAGAACAGAATGTAACACATATCAATTTTGTTCCATCTATGCTTAATGTATTGCTAAATACTCTTGAAGAGGAAGAAATTCATATTTTGAGTCACCTAAAATATCTCTTTGTAGCTGGTGAAGCAATTTCAAAAGATTTGGTAAGAAAATTCTATGATTCAGTACCAAATGTAATCTTTGAAAATATATATGGGCCAACTGAATCAACGATCTATGCTACGAAATATTCTTTGAGCAATCTTAAAGGGCATGAAGATATTTCTGTTAATGTCCCAATTGGTAAACCACTTTCTAATATTCAAGCATATATTGTTGATCAAAATCTTCATCTTCAACCAATTGGTGTTCCAGGAGAATTGTGTCTGGCTGGATCTGGTTTAGCACGTGGATATTTAAATAGGCTAGAGTTGACTACAGAAAAATTTGTCCAAAACCATTTTAGGGTTAATCAATTGGTTACTGAAACTAAAATGTACAAAACAGGTGATTTAGCAAGATGGTTGCCAGATGGTAATATTGAATATCTGGGTAGAATAGATCATCAGGTTAAAATCAGAGGATACAGAATCGAGTTAGGTGAGATTGAAAACCAATTACTCAACCATCCTGAAATTAAAGAAGCTGCTGTTGTAGATCGCTTTGATGTGAATGATGTAAGATATATTTGTGCATATATAATTTCAGATCGAGATATTTCTGTTGATGAGTTACGGGTATATTTGGCACAAGTATTACCTGACTATATGATTCCATCTCATTTTGTAGAATTAGAAAAATTACCGTTATTAGCAAATGGTAAATTAGATAAAAAGTCTTTGCCTGAGCCAAGTGGAGTAGTGAAGACAGGAGCAGAATATGTGGCACCTAGAAATGAGATTGAAGAAAAACTTGTAGAAATTTGGGAAGAAATACTTGAGGTAAAACAAGTTGGAGTTTATGATAACTTCTTTGCACTGGGCGGGCATTCTATAGCATCTCTGAAGGTGGTTGCAAAAACTGTTGCACAGGGTTGGACACTAACTGTTCAGGATATCTTTAGCTATCCAACCATTGAAGAACTAGCGAAACGAGTAAGTGGACAACTAGAGATGTTTGTGGAAACTGATCTGGACTTTGAGGGAGGAGTACCAAATCTGCATGAATTACCAGTTGTAGTTAGTGAAGAAAGAATTGATTTATACAATGTCTTAATAACTGGGGTAACAGGATTTTTAGGAATACACATACTAGAAGAGATATTATTAAGTACAGATGCAAATGTCTATTGTTTGGTTCGCGCAGAAGATCAGGAGAGTGCAAAAAAACGTTTGTTAAAACAGTTGGAGTACTATTTTGGCGATAGCTATCATAAATGGGTTGATGAAAGAATCATTATCATTAAAGGTGATGTAGGTAGTAAGCAATTTGGATTATCTGATGAAGAATATATAAACTTGGGTGAGCAAATTGATAGCATTGTACACTCAGCAGCAATAACTAAGCACTTTGGTTACTATTCAGAATTTGAAAAAGTAAATGTTTTTGGGACAAAAGAGATCACTGATTTTGCGCTTACTTATAAAGTAAAACTCCATCATATTTCTACTGTTAGCGTTTCAGGAGTATCAGCAAAAGGTGAGCAAGAAATAATCTTTACTGAAAATGATTTTTATGTGGGTCAGATGTATGCAGACAATGTATATGTGCGAAGTAAATTTGTAGCGGAGAATTTGATTTTTAAGGCCATTGAGGAGGGGTTAGAAGCGACAATCTATCGAGTTGGACATTTAACCGGAAGATATCGTGATGGATATTTTCAGAAGAATATTGGTGTAAATGGATTCTATAATTTAATTAGATCTCTGCTCGAACTGGGAGTTGTTGCATCTGATTTAGTGGAACAGTCATTTGAGTTTACAGCAATAGATTATTGTAGTAGAGCTATAGTCGCAATAGCAAAAACAAAACAATCTACCGGAAAAATTTTCCACGTATATAATGCGAAACTAGGTAAAATGTCAGATATCCTAAAAATTGCAGAAACGTTGGATTTAAAACCTGAAATTGTAGACAATCAATCAGCTGGTGAGTATATTAATTCAATCTTGCAAGATAAGAATAAATATGAAATGTTGTTGAAAATAATTCCATTTGTTCAACCGACTCCTAAAGAAGATTCCTTGTATAGGGCTGCAGTGAAAGTTGATTCTACAATAACTATTGAATACTTAAGACAAATCGGATATGAATGGCCTGAATCAGATTTGGAGTATGTGAGTAAGATAATTACTCACATGCGTGATGTTAAGTTTATTTAAGACATTTCAGAAGGAGGTTTTCATAGAGGAGTCCCCCCTCCTCTATGATCTAGGTTATTTGTGTAAGAAATGTAATAGCGGAGTCTAGCATGGCAACAAAAACTATTGTTTAGGAGGGATGAAAATATGTCTGTTTTTTGGATCCTGTGGTTATCTGGTTTAGTAGGAATTATTACGGTACAACCATATCAAGTTTCTTTAATAAAAGAGGGAATAGGATTATATATAAGTAAAAAAAATCAAAGAAAGTTAATACTTGCAACAATTGTACAAGCTATAATTTTATTAACTATAACCACATATTTCGGAATTATGCTGGCCCCGCGTGTACACTTACATTGGTGGATTCTTGAATATCGGTTGGAAGGTACAGCATTACCATTTTCAATAAATACATTCTTTATTGTAAGTTTTGGTGCAGGGATTTTAGCTACTTTACTTATGTTAATATTCGATCTTTGGTTGAAAAAAAAGATATCATTGAGTCGTAAAATAAACGTCCCTACACCTTTACAATCTTTATGTGCTTCAGTATATGGTGGGATTACTGAAGAAATAAGTGTAAGACTATTTTTCATGTCTTTGATTGTTTATATTGCTAATTTGATAGGAATTACTGGACAGTTGGCGTATTGGTTGGGAATCTTTATTTCAGCGGTGTTATTTGGAGGTTTTCATCTTCCAGCTGCCATACAGTTACTTGGAAATACAAAAATAGTTTGGGTGCGAACGTTTTTATTAAATGGTGTAAGTGGCATTATTTTTGGATGGATGTTTTGGAAATATGGATTAGAAGGTGCAATGTTGACACATTTTGTGATGGATTTTTTTGCTCATGTGATTTTGACTCCGCTTTTAAACTAAAAAGAGATACATGATATATATTAGAGGATGACATGGGGTGTGAAGTATAAAGAAGTAATTTGATAACTTTTATAAAGATAGGGAGGAATTTAAAATGGTTAGAACAATGCTTAAATCAAAAATTCATCGTGCGACAGTTACTGAGGCTTGTTTACAGTATATTGGTTCAATCACAATTGATGAAGATTTGATGGAGCAAGCAGACATGCTTGAGAATGAGAAGGTGTTGATAGTGAATATCGATAACGGTCAACGATTTGAGACATATATTCTTGCTGGTGAGAGGGGTTCTGGAATTATTTGCCTCAATGGAGCAGCAGCAAGATTAGTTCAGATTGGTGATAAAGTTATTATAATGTCATTTGGAAATTATTCTGAGGACGAGTTGGAAAATTTTAAACCTTCTATTGTTTTTGTTGATGAGAAAAATAGAGTCACTTTAAAATAATTTTGCATAGTAAAATTATACAATGAAATATATAAATGATTCGCCCAGAAAAAGTTAATGCCATTGTAAAATAAATTACACCTCTGTTCATTAATGTGGTAAAATAAAGGTAATTAATCCTTTCTACCATAAATTAAAGAGGTGTAATTTTATTGTGTATAACTATATGAAAATAAGGAGTGTAGCAGCATATGTTAGAAATTTATCTATTACGTCACGGAGTGACTCCTTGGAATGTTGAAAGACGTTTTCAAGGTTCGCAAGATATTCTACTTTCTGAAGAAGGAGTTCGCCAAGCAGAAAAAGCAAGAGATCGCTTAATAGATCTAGAATTTGATGCGATTTACTCAAGTGATCTTAAACGTGCTTATCAAACTGCAGAAATTATTGCTAAGCCCCATGGTATTGATGTAATTCCATTAGAGGGAATTCGTGAGATTAATATGGGAGATTGGGAAGGAATGCTCTGGGATGATATCCAGCGAGAATATGCAGATATTCATCAGGTTTGGGTAGAACGCCCAACAATGGCAGCAGTACCTAATGGTGAAGGTGTAATCAAAGCACATCAGCGTGCTTTTAGAACATTCATAGAACTTGCCCAAAAACATATATCAGATCAAAGGATTTTAGTTGTAGCTCATGGTTTAATCAATGGAACTATTCTTTGCAGGATTGATGAGATGAGTCTTGATGAGTGGTTTCAGATGCGGCAGGGTAATACAGCTGTGAATATTATTCAGTTTGATGGAAAAGAGTTTTGTTCTACTTTGATAAACTGCACTAAACATATAGAAAGTGAAGAAACAATCAAAAAATAAATCAAACTAAAATTTTATGTGAATTTATCTTATCGTAAAAATGAGGCTTAAATGAGCCTCATTTTTTTATTAGTAAAATATAAATGTGAATGTACAAATAAATGCAAATTTTAAATATCAAAAATGTATTGACAAGTTAATCTCTTTACATTATCATAATGATAAGCGTTTATAGCTGACCAAAGTAGTATGCTTAGTAAAGGTTATTAATGTCGTAGTAGTTGTAGGATTAGTTGATGAAGTCTGTGATAGAGTAGAGGAGAAGGAAAAAGGATCACAGAAAAGGAGGAAACGTAGCATGGAAAAACAGAATGGTGCTTTTGGTTCTAGAGCAGGATTTATTCTTGCTGCAATTGGGTCAGCTGTAGGTTTAGGGAACATTTGGCGTTTTAGTTATGTGGCTTATGAAAATGGTGGTGGGGCATTTTTAGTACCTTATTTTATTGCCTTACTGGTAGTAGGTATTCCTTTATTGATTTTGGAATTTGGTTTTGGTTTAAGACAACGTGGTTCTGCAGCATTATCGTTTGCTCGCCTTGATAGGAAATACGAATGGGTGGGCTGGTGGGCTCCAATTGTGTCGTTTGTATTAATGACTTATTATGCGGTAATTATTGGCTGGACTATGAATTATCTTGGGTATTCTTTATTCCAAAGTTGGGGTAGTGATACAGAAGGATTCTTTTTTAGTAAACATTTAGGTTTATCTTCTGGAATATGGGAGATTGGGTCATTTAAGCTTCATATACTTTTAGCAGTATTTTTAGTTTGGGCAATTAATTTTATAATAATCTACAAAGGAGTACAAAATGGGGTAGAAAAGGCTAGTAAGATTTTTATGCCACTTTTATTTGTACTTGTTGCGCTTATTACTTTGAGAGGTATAACATTACCTGGAGCTATGATTGGAATTAATAAATTCTTAACACCTGATTTCTCTGCTCTTGCAAATACAAAAGTTTGGCTTGCTGCATTTAGCCAGATTTTCTTCTCTTTAAGTTTAGGTTTTGGAGTAATGATAACTTATGCAAGTTATCTGCCAAAAGATTCTGACGTAGTAAACAATGCATTTATTACTGGTTTGGGAAATAGTGCAATTAGTTTTATGGTTGGGCTTGGTGTTTTTGGAGTGTTGGGATATATGGCACATCAATCAGGTCTACCAATTGAAGAAGTAGTTACTCAAAGTATAGGTTTAGCATTTATTGCTTTTCCAAAAGCTATCAATATGTTACCTGCTTTTCAAACTGTATTTGGCTTTATTTTCTTTTTAGCTTTAGTTATTGCTGGACTTTCTTCAAGTATATCATTGGTTGAAGCAGTAACAGCAAATTTAATGGACAAGTTTAATATGCAGCGAAATAAAGCAGTATTGATTACTTGTATTGTTGGTTTTGTAGGTAGTGCTATGTATACTACAGGAGCTGGTTTGTATTTTCTAGATGTTGTTGATTACTTTGCTATGCGCTATGGTGGAGCAATTGTTGGAATTGTTGAATGTATTATTGTTGCCTGGATTTTAAAAGCCAGCGTTATGCGTGAATGGATGAATCCAATCTCTGATTTTGCCGTAGGAAAATGGTGGGATGTATTGGTAAAATATCTGATTCCATCAACATTAGGATTTTTAGTGCTGAAAGTTACCATCGAAGAGATAGCTCAGCCATATGGAGGTTATCCAATGTCTGCGATAATTATTTTTGGTTGGTTAGCAGCAGTATTATATGTAGTTGGTGGTATAGCCATTGCTAAGATGAAGTGGGCAGATAGTAGCCTCTTGCATGGGGAGGTGGAATAGATGAATCCAAGCGCTATTGCGATGTTGATATTTGGATGTACTGTATTGTATGGTGGATTAGCTGTTTGTTTATATAAAGCTATGAAGTGAACTCGTTCAGCTAAAGCTGAACATCGGGGCTTCAGTGGAGGATTCTACCCCCACTGAAGATAAAAACTATTGCCCCCACTTATAGAATTGGGGGTCTTATCTCAAAAGATAAATAGATGAAAACCCTAATCTCTTATTTGAGGTAAGGGTTTTTTCTATTAGCTTACTTTGGAGGGATAAAATAGTAGCTTTTATAAAGAAAATAAAGGGAAAAAACTTATAATCTCGAAATAATTAATGTAGTCAGATGAGAGAAAAAGCGACAAAACTATATTCATACTTATCTAAAGGTATACATAGCGAATTAGTTATAAAATCTGATATTAATTATGATAAAACAACCGTATTAGAAAAAGTTAATGAGACAGTTAAGTTTTGTGGATTATTATCATTAGTAAGTCATAATATAGATTCGGCTATATGTTGTTTGGATTTAACTACAGCAATTGAGTGTTATAAAAGGATTAAAGAAAGGACTGATAACTATGGCAATGGAATATTATGATGAGAATCTAGTAGTTGCATTAGCAGCTGAGGAATTTCCAGATGACCAATTTGATAAATATCATACCTTTTCAGACTATGAAAATAGAATTATTCGTAAGTTAATAGCTCATGGACCTGTATTGTTACGAGGCGGACGTGGAAGTGGAAAAAGTGCGTTGTTGAAGGAATCATATTATAGAATTAACAAGGAACCAATTTCTAATAAGGCAATAGGCATATATCTTAGTCTAAGGCATCTTTCACTTTTAAGGAATGAAGGTAAAGAATATGAAAGTTTTTTTTGTTCGTTATTGATTGATCATGTTAATAATTTTATTCAAGATAAACTAAAAAAGCATGATTTAATTTTTGATCCAGAACCAGAAGTGGGAAAAATACAAAAAGAATTAACTAAACTTGCAATTAAGTTAGAACGTCGTATTGTTTTATTTTTTGATGATGCTGCTCATATTGGTCGTGAAGTTTCATTAAAGGAGTTTTTTGATATTTTCCGTACCTTATCAAGCAATGCAATTTCATGTAAAGCTGCAATTTATCCTGGAGTAACAGAATTTGGCGCTAGATTTGATTTATTAAACGATGCAAATGTAATTGATATTTCACGAAACGAGGAGTTACCTTATTTTTCAACTTTTTTTAGTGATATAATAAAAAAAAGGTATCCAAATGATTTACCAGTAAATGTTTTTCCAAAAAACTTACCCTTAGAAGAAGTTGCTATTTTTCTAGGAAGAGCAGTTATAGGAAATGTTCGTGCTTTTATACGTGCTTGTAATTTTTTAACACAGATTAGAGGAAATAGTCAAGTAAGCCTTCTTTTTCTTGAAAAAACTTTAAAAAATTTAGCTTCTGAATATTATTGGCCTCTATTGGAAGAATTAGAGCCAAAATTAGGATGTTATGAACCACTTGTAACGCCAGCAAGAGAACTAGCTGAAATATTGGTTACTACTCACCTACT
>JAGMES010000106.1 GCA_023128035.1 Halanaerobiales bacterium
CGTAGATAGCATCAATACGACCCTGAAAGTCTAAATGCATAGTACTGTTGTTAACACCAGTATCAAGACCGGTATCACAAACACCAACTACCTGACCAGAACCATCATAACCTAATGTCCAGATGTCATCTACATCCATATAACCTTTAGCTACATCATTGAACAATTCGAATTGAACTACTGGTTCAATATGCTTAACTGAATTTAAGTTAGCAAATTTTTCTAATTGATTGCTGTTCATTTTAACAGCTACCTTACCTTTACCATGAGCCAGTTTTTTACCGTGAGCATTGATGATCTCGTTATCAAGAACAGAAGTATCATCACCAAATGTACTGATTCTAACTACAATTTCACCTTGAGCTTTCACGTTTCCAAATTCATCTTTCAAAGATGGATTTACTTTGTAAGCTGGTTGATAAATCATTACTTCCTCTACACATGAAAGTCCAGCCACTTTTTCAGCCATTTTCGGATTCATTGTTACTAGAAAAGCGAATTTTGGGATAAATTCAACTAGCGTAGCACCTATCAATTCTACACTATTCTTCATAGATTGCTCGATTGGACCTGAGAAAACGATCACGTATGGGCCAACTTCACCATTGCGATAAGCTTGTTTAGTCAAGCCGTATGGTAAATTACCATTTGTCATACCTTTTAAATGAACCTCTGCAGCCTTAACCTTTGTTTTAGGTGCTGCAAATAATGTTATTGGGAACAACATAAACACCAACATCGTCATTGTTAAGAACAACCCAACATAAGTATTAAACTTTCTACTCATCTCTAAAATTCCTCCTTTGTTTTTCCTCTACTAAGTTTTGATAAAACTTACCTTAACTTCTCGACTATGACCTCCTCTACTAATTTCATACCTCCTTTCCAATATCCATTATTATTGGATTATTGTTTAGTATATATTATATTCTACCTTTAATCTTAAATTCCTTCTTTAAGTTCTTTTTATTTCCTTTTGTAGCAAAAAAAATATTCGTTTCTTTTTTTACTAAAATATTTTAGCTTAAATAAAAAAAAGTATTGGCATATCGCCAACACCTTTTTTTATAAATTATTGAATTACTGGATAAGTAGCTGTCAAAGTATAATATATTTTTTTACGGGAAGTTGTAGTTACAGTAATTTTATAGTTACCAGTTACAGTCGCATTATAAGTGATTGAAGATGTTCCAGTAGCTACATTTGTTCCAGCTGGATTATAAAGTTTGATTGTGCAAGAACTAGTATTCATAGACAAATCAATAGTACCTGTACCAGTTACGTTAATAGTAAACTCATCTAATTGACCTGATCTTACATTATCACTAAAAGTATCAGTTGTATTAACTATTGATACAGGATTATCAACAGTTACAGTAATTGTGTTGGAAGAACCAACATTACCATTAGCATCAAAAGCTTTTGCTTGGATTGAATGGCTACCATTGCTAACAGTAGTTGTATCCCAGCTAGCACTGTATGGGCTAGTAGTATCTGTAGCTACTTTAGCACCATCTACATAGAACTCAACTCTGTTTACAGTTTCATTATCACTTGCTGTTGCACTTAAAGTAATAGTATCAATTACAGTTGCGCCATTAGATGGAGCAGTAAGGCTACAAGTTGGAGGAGTAATATCTCCACTTGAAGTACCAAAGTCTGCAGATACGAATACTGCAAATGGCTGTGGTCCGTTAGGTACGTTATAAGCAATAACTTCAACAGTATAGTTACCTAATTCTGGATTACTAATCCAAACATTCTCTACGTTGTTTAAACGATCGTATGCTGTATTATATGGACTTGTAAAATCATTACCATAATATACAGTACCAGATGGGGAAGTAACTTTAACATCTAAGTCATTAACAAGAGCTTTAGAAGCAGTAGTTGAACCTGGATAGTCAGTCCAAACTAAAGTTACTCTTAATGGAGTATTGCCAGATTGAATAGTATAATTAAAGTTTTGAGATTGACCAGTATTTAAGCTATAGTTTTCATCTTCATATTGATACTCTTTGGAAACTAAAGAATCAATTAAACTTACACGACCCCAACCTTGATCACGACTTGGTACGCCAAAGCCCATGTCAGTTGCACCATTGATAATAGCAGCTTTCATCATTGCTGGTGATGGAGTATGATTCCATTCAGTTTGCATAAACTCACGTGCAGTTGCTACTGCACCAGCAGTTAATGGAGTAGCCATAGAAGTACCACCCATATATGCATAGTAAGTGTCATAATTAGCCCAGAAGGAAGTATCTGCAGCTAAAGTAGATCTTGTTGAAAGAATAAAGGTACCTGGAGCTACGATATCAGGCTTAATTCGACCATCTTCAGTCCAACCGCGGCTGGAGAATATAGCAATTTCATTTGGATTATCGGAAATTGAATGTAGAGAAGGACGATAATTTTCAGATGCACCAACAGTGATACAGTTCTTTGCGGTACCTGGTGTACCAATAGAATCATAAAGAATTTGAGTCCAAGTATCATCTGTTCCATCATTACCTGCTGCAAAGAGAACTATCATATCATTATTCCAAACATATTCGTCAAGATTTTGTGCATCAACATCATAATCATTTACAGACGCACCCCAGGAATTTGTATGGATTCTAGCACCAGCATTCCATGATTCAGCAAACAGAGTATTTAAATCATTTGGTAATCCACCTAAACCACCTCGACTATCCAATACGGATTGGAATACTAGGTGAGCTGCAGGAGCCATACCTTTGATTTGACCATTACTTCTTGCACCATCACCTAATACTGAACCAGCAACATGAGTACCATGACCATGTGGGTCATCAGCTGTACTACGTCCTAAAGCATAGATTGCATCAATTCTACCTTGGAAGTCTAAGTGCATGCCACTATTGTTAACACCAGTATCAAGACCAGTATCACAAACACCAACTACCTGACCAGAACCCTCATAACCTAAGTTCCACAAATCATCTACATCCATGTAACCTTTAGCAACATCGTTGAACAATTTGTACTCTTTATGTATTTCTATATACTTAACAGAATTTAAATTAGCAAATTTCTCTAATTGATTACTGTGCATTGTAACAACTACTTTACCTTTACCATTAGCTACTTTTTTACCATGAGCATTGATGATTTCGTTATCAAGAACGGTAGTATCATCACCAAATGTCATGATTCTAACTGTAACTTCGCCATCATTTTTAATGTTACCAAATTCATCCTTTAAAGAAGGATTTACTTTATATGCTGGTTGATAAATCATTACATCTTCTACAAAAGAAAGTGCTTCTACATTTTTAGCTTCTTCTGGAGTCATTAAAGCTAAAAATGAAAATTCAGGAATATACTCTACTAAGTTTGCTCCCTCTTGATACATACCTGATTTCATTTCTGGATCAATTGGACCATTACAAATGATTATATATGGACCTTCTACACCAGACTGATAAGCTTTCTTTATAAGACCATAAGGTAATTTGTTATCTTTAGCAAAACCTTTTAAACGAAGATCATTACTTGCAAGTGATGTTATTGAAAACAACATAAATGCCATTGATAAAACTAACAATAAACCTAAATTACGTCTAAACTTTCTACTCATCTTGAAACTCCTCCTCTTTTTTAACAATATTAAAAATCCTCTTCTACACCTAACTTCTACTTCCCTAATTTTCTCTACCCCCTCCTTCCAATACATATTCATTTTGGAGTTTTGTTATGATAGTTATATATTCTACCTTTATTCCTTAGTTCCTTCCTTGAATTCTTTTTTTTTCCTTTGCTAACACTAAAAATTTTTCGTTTCTTTTTTTATTTTAAACAATATTTTTATTATTATTTAATTTTTTCTACAATTGATGACTTGTTAGCAATAAAAAAGAAGTGTTGGCATATTGCCAACACTTCTTTTTTTCTTTTTTATTAATTATTGATTATTGAATTACTGGATAAGTAGCTGTCAAAGTATAATATACTCTTTGACGTGAAGTTGTAGTTACAATAATCTTATAGTTACCTGTAACAGTAGCATTATAAGTGATTGAAGATGTTCCAGTAGCTACATTTGTTCCAGCTGGATTATAAAGTTTGATTGTGCAAGAACTAGTATTCATAGACAAATCAATAGTACCTGTACCAGTTACATTAATAGTAAACTCATCTAATTGACCTGATCTTACATTATCACTAAAAGTATCAGTTGTATTAACTATTGATACAGGATTATCAACAATTACTAATCCAAACATTCTCTACATTGTTTAAACGATCGTATGCTGTATTATATGGACCTTCTACACCAAACTGATAAGCTTTCTTTGTAAGACCATAAGGTAATTTGTTATCTTTAGCAAAACCTTTTAAATAAACTTCACTTGTAGCAAATGCTGATACTGAGAACAACATAAATGCCAATACTGCCAATGTCAAAACTAATCCAACATTACGTCTAAACTTTCTACTCATCTCATAAACAAAAAAGAAGTGTTGGCTCTATTGCCAACACTTCTTTTTTTAACACAAATCCTATTAAAAATCAGCGGATAAGAATAAAGCAAATGGTTGAGGACCTTGTGGTACGTTATAACCAATAATTTCAACAGTGTAAATACCAGTTTCTGGAGTATCGATCCAAACATTCTCAACGTTATTCAAACGATCATATGCACTATTAAATGGAGTTATGAAATCATTACCATAATATACAGTGCCAGATGGTGAAGTTATCTTAAGATCCAAGTCATTAACCAAAGCTACTGAAGCAGTGGTGGAACCTGGGTAGTCAGACCAAACTAAAGATACTCTTAATGGAGTATTTTGAGATGCAACTGTATAAGTGAACGATTGAGTTTGACCAGTGTTCAAGCTATAAGTTTCATCTTCATAATTATATTCTTTAGAAGCTAAAGAGTCAATCAAGCTTACACGACCCCAACCTTGATCATTACTTGGTACACCAAAGCCCATGTCAGTTGCACCATTGATAATAGCAGCTTTCATCATCGCTGGAGATGGAGTATGATTCCATTCAGTTTGCATATATTCACGAGCAACTGCTACTGCACCAGCAGTTAATGGAGTAGACATTGAAGTACCACCCATGTATGCATAATAATCATTGTAAGGCTCCCAGTAATTTTCGACTGGAGCTAAAGATGACTTAGTTGAAAGAATGAAAGTACCTGGAGCTACGACATCAGGCTTAATACGGCCATCAGCTGTAGTACCACGGCTAGAGAATGCCACTATTTCATCAATATTATCACTAATATGACCGATAACTGTTACCCACATGTCAGGACGATAGTTCTCACTAGCACCTACAGTAATACAGTTCTTAGCAGAAGCTGGAGAACCAATTGTGTTGTAAATTGGATAATTCCAGTCAGCATCTGCACCCTCATTACCTGCTGCAACGAGAATGATCATATCATTGTTCCATACATAGTCATCAAGATTAGCGGAATCTGTAGTATAAGCACCATTTAAAGCAGCGCCCCAAGAATTTGTATGAATTCTTGCACCAGCGTCCCATGATTGACTAAAGAGAGTATGTAAATCAGTTGGAAGACCACCTAAGCCCCCACGCTTGTCCAATACGGATTGAAATACTACGTGTGCTGCAGGAGCCATGCCTCTAATTTGACCATTACTTCTTGCACCATCACCTAAAACTGAACCTGCAACATGAGTACCATGCCCATCTGGGTCATCAGCAAGTGCTTTTGGTCTAGTGCGGCCTAAAGCAATAAGAGCATCAATACGACCTTGGAAGTCTAAGTGCATAGTGCTATCATTTTTACCAGAATCTAAACCAGTATCAGCGATACCTACTACCTGACCAGTTCCTTCATAACCTAAATTCCAAATATCATCTACGTCCATGATTCCGTCAGCAACATCATTAAATAGAACAAAATCTACTTTTCTTTCAATAAACTTAACTTCATTCATATTAGCAAAAGTTGCTAATTGATTGCTATGCATTTTTACAACTGCATGACCTTTAGCTTGACCTAATTTTTTACCATGAGCATTAGCAATCGCATTGTCTAATACAGTTACATCTTCATCAAAAGTAAGGATATTAACTGTTACTTCATCATAAGCTTTGATGTTACCAAACATATCTTTTAAAGATGGATCAACTTTATAAGCAGGTTGATAAATCATTACACCTTCTACAAATGAAAGTGCTTCCACATTTGTAGCTTCTTCTGGAGTCATTAAAGCTAAAAATGAAAATTCAGGAATATATTCTACTAAATTTGCACCTTCATCAATCATTAGGTTCTTCATTTCTGGATCAATTGGACCATCACAAACGATTACGTAAGGGCCTTCCTCATTAGGCTGATAATCTTTCTTTGTAAGACCATAAGGTAATTTATCTGTTTTACCTTTTAAATGAACTTCTTTTGCAGCAAATGCTGTTACTGATAACAACATGAAAGCCAACACTGCCAATGTTAAAACCAATCCAACATTCCGTCTAAACTTTCTACTCATCTCTTAACTCCTCCTTTTTTTCTCCTCCAAATTTTCCTCTCAAAAGACTACTTCACATACACAACTACTCATTTTCCATTATCCTCATTTTTTACCCCCTTAATCCCCTCCTTCTAAATGTATTATACTTGTAACGTTTATGTATTTATATATTCTACCCAAAATCTTTTTATCCTTCTTTTATTTCATGTTTTTTATTTTGATGGTAAAAAAGCATATATATACTGTGCTCGGAAAAGATCAAACAAAAAAAGGTGTTAGCAATACCGCTTACACCTTTTTTCACTAAATCTTTATACTATTTTCTTTCCTCAACTTTAGCTTCATCCCAAAATTTATCCAACTCCTGTAAAGTTAGATCCTCCATTCTATGACCAGTAGCCATTACTTTTTTCTCTATTTCCCGAAATCGTCTTCGAAATTTATTATTTGTTCCTCGCAAGGCCAGCTCACCATTAGAACCAGTAAACCGAGTAACATTTACCACAGCAAAAAGCAAATCACCAATCTCTTCTTGAATAGCATTTTGCTCATTTTCTTTTAAAGCAATGAGCAGTTCTTCTAATTCCTCTTTTATCTTAGTTAATGGTCCTTGAATATCATCCCAGTCAAACCCAACTTTAGCTGCTTTAGCTTGCAATTTCTGAGCTTCCATCAAAGCAGGTTGGTGCTTGTTAACCTGATCTAAAAGTGAACTCGTTTCAGTTATAATACCAGCCTCTTTCTTCTCTTGTGTTTTAATCTTCTCCCAATTTACCAACACTTGATCTGCATTTTCAACATTAATATCACTAAAGACGTGGGGATGGCGGCGAACTAACTTATCACTAATACCTTTTGCTACATCTTCCATGCTAAAATGATCTTCTTCTTCAGCAATCTGAGCATGAAAAACTACCTGTAACAAAAGATCCCCTAATTCTTCTTTAATTCCTACAAGATTTTCTTTTTCTAATTGTTCCAAAACTTCATATGTTTCCTCCAGTAAAAATGGCTTCAAACTAGCATGGGTTTGTTTTCGATCCCAAGGACAACCTTCTGGTTTCCTTAAACGGTTCATAATCTTAAGAAGTCGTGAAATTTGATATAACTGGTTCTGTTCTTTCTCACTCAACTCATTCCAAAATTCCTCTTTAACTCTTTTTTCCATCTCTAATACTCCTTCCTTTACTGACAAACTCTATGACTTAAGTAATCTCATCCACTTCAATGGGCTGATCAAACGCCTCATCCCTGGTATTAAACTCAAATCTTCTTCTTTTATGACCCCGATCAAAAGAAGCAAAATAAAAAAGGCTATCATTCCAATAAATACAGAAATACTCATTGCCAAAAGATCAACTCCATAAGTTAAAAAAGATTTAAATATAATATACAGTCCGTGATAACTATAGAAAACAATAACTCCCATTATTCCTGCAGCAAAAGCTGGTCCTAATAACATTTCCTTAAGCTTGATTGGGAAATGTACCGCTTTCCGTAAAGAAATTAAATTTAAAATTGCTGCTGTACCAAAGCCCATAACTGTACCAAATGCTGCTCCTTTAATTCCAAACTGAGGTATAGCAGTTAAAGTATAATTGATAAATGCATTCACAATGGCACCTATTAATAAATTTCTTGCTGGTATTTTAACTTTCCCTACACCCTGTAAGATTCCTGACGAACTCTGCTGTAGAGCAATAAAGATAATTCCCCATGCCAATACACGCAAAGGTACTGCAGCTGTTGGAACATCAAAGATGATGCTGCACAAAGGTTCAGCTAAAATAAAAAGGCCCACTGCCGAAGGCAAACCAACCATTAAAGCATACCGTAAAGCTATGCTTGTCCGATGTTTAATAATCTCTGTTTGCCCTAGGGTAAAAGCAGTAGATATCGACGGAATTAAACTAATTTGCAAAGAAGTTGTGATTATCCCTGGAAAATGCACCAAAACTAAAGCCACTCCTGTAAGCTCTCCATATAATGCCGTCGCCTCTTGCACAGTAAAACCAATAACCTGAAGTCTTTGCGGAACAAAGATCAAATCAACCATACTCATCAATGGTACAACAAGTGCTCCAAAAGTTACAGGAATCGCATATGAAGCAATACGTTTCACTACCTCTAATACTGGTTCATTTGTCGAACTTCCTTGTTTTAGGTCTATTGCATAAGCAAGTGTACGCTCTTTCTTATCCTTAAAATAAATCCAAATCAAAACCAGATACCCTACAATTGCTCCCGTAGTTGCACTAAAAGTTGCACCAGCAGCAGAAATTTCTATCCCATAAGGCAATAGAACATAAGCTAGTCCAAGCATTATAATCATTCTCGTAACCTGTTCTAATACCTGTGAATATGCAGTAGGTACCATATTCTGCATTCCCTGAAAGAAGCCACGATATGACGCCATTATCGAAACAACAAAAATCGCTGGCGATATAGCAACCACCGTGTAATACCCTCTGGGATCAAGACCAAATATATCTACAAAAAGTCTAGCTCCTATAAAAAGAGCAATTGAGAAAAGTCCCCCAATCAACATACTTAATCTACGAGCTATTCTAAATGTTCTATAGGCATCCTGCCACTGACCCAAAGCGATTTTTTCTGAAACCAGTTTTGCTAAAGCTACAGGTATTCCTGAAATAGAAATAACCAATAAAATAGTATAAATAGGATATGCCATCTGATATAATCCGACCCCTTCAGCACCAATCAATCTGGTAAGAGGAATTCGATAAATCAATCCAATAAATCTAGAAATAATACCCGCCACAGTTAAAACCGCAGCTCCTTTTACAAAATTTGTTTTTGCTTTTTCATTCATTATGCCTCCACTCCCACACTTACAATAGAATTATAACTATTATTCACTTCGACCTTCTCCTTTATTATCCTTCTAAAAGTCGAAATAATAACAAGTTATTATTTCTTAAGTTTAACGACTCCAGAAGAGGATTAAGCCCCTACCTATAAAGGAGGAGGACTTCCCCTTCTGAAATGTCGTTAAATAAGAAAATCGAGCCCATCTGGACTCGATATCAGTTTTTATGATAATATTTTACCTATCAATTCATTAGCTTTCCATCTGTTTTGCCAAAAAGCCTGCCGCTGTATTTGCTAGCTTAATTTCTAACTCTCCCATTTGAGTATCTAAATTCTTTGAACTAAGTACTACTAGACCAACTACTTGACCATCAGAAGTCATAATTGGAGACAGCACTGAAGAAGCAAATTTACAATTTTCCGTTTCGTTTTTACATTCTTCACAAAATACATGTGCTCCTGTCTCATCAATAATAGTAGTCTCTTTAGACTCCAACACAGTTTGAGCCTTTTCACTAATCGGTTTTTCTAAATATTCTTTTCGTGAGGTGCCAGCAACAGCAACTACAACGTCTTTATCTAGAACACAAGCTACATGATCGGTCACTTCTGCAAGGGAATCTGCATACTCCTGAGCAAACTGTGCGAGTTCACCAATTGGAGCATATTTTTTTAAGATTACTTCCCCTTCACGATCTACAAAAATCTCTAATGGTTCACCTTCACGTATTCGCATTGTACGTCGAATCTCTTTAGGGATAACAACTCTTCCAAGATCATCAATTCTTCTTACAATACCAGTCGCTTTCATAACGTTTCTGGCAGCAAGTTCACCTAAGTCAGGCTACATTGACAACCAGGCTTCACCTCCTTTAGATTTTGAATGCTGCTTCTACTGTTAGTATATAACATTGTAGCTAATTTTATTCTGATCCAACCATCTGAAAGGTGAAAAGATAATCTTTCTCCATCTACTGTAAAACTAGTTTATCCTCTAATCTTGTAAACTATTCTCATGATCTTTTTTATCACCCAGCAAAAAAGTAATAATTTTATTCAATAATTTCATCAGTCGATCATCACTCAGATCTGCTTTTCGAACGATAATAGAAGGTTTCTCTGCATTACGTACTTTTATCTGGTGTCGAAATCTTCTTACTAATTCCATAATTCGTTCAGGATCTAATTTATCACTATTACGAAATTGAATAGTAACCTGTTCATTTTTAGATTTAATCTCCTCGATATTTAATTTTTGAGCAAGAAATTTCAACCCAGAAATTTGAACTAAATTATCTACAGCTTGAGGTAAATCTCCAAACCGATCAATCAACTCATCAATTAATTCTTCCATGTCATCTATATTTTTAATATCAGCAATTTTCTTATAAATCTCAATCTTCTGTCTTGAATCAGGAATATATTCTTCTGGAATATATGCATCTAGTTTTATCTCTATAGAAGGTAAATGACTATCCTCCAATACTTTTCCTTGAAGTTGACGAATCGACTCATCTAATAGCTTGCAATATAATGAAAATCCAATCGAAGCAATATGACCATGCTGTTCAGCACCCAAAAGATTCCCTGCTCCCCTAATCTCTAAATCCCGCATAGCAATTTTAAAACCAGATCCTAAGTTGGTAAATTCTTTAATTGCACGTAAGCGTTTCTCAGCAATCTCAGAAAGCATCTTACCCCGGCGATATAAAAGATAAGCATAAGCAACTCGATTAGATCGACCTACACGCCCCCTAAGTTGATATAATTGAGAAAGCCCCATTCGATCCGCATCATTGATAATAATCGTATTTACATTAGGAATGTCCAATCCTGTTTCAATAATTGTTGTACAAACTAATACATTATATTCTCCATTCAAAAAACCCACCATCAACTCTTCCAAACGGTGTTCATTCATTTGACCATGACCCACTGCAATTCTTGCATCAGGTACTAAACGTTTTATCTTTGAAGCAATTTCATCTATATCAGCCACACGATTATGAACAAAATAAACTTGACCATTTCGATTTAACTCTCTCGTAACAGCATCCCTAATCAACTCTTCGTTATATTCACGCACATATGTTCTTATAGGATAACGATCCTCCGGCGGTGTCTCAATAACACTCATATCACGCACACCAACCAACGCCATGTGTAATGTTCTGGGAATCGGTGTTGCTGTAAGAGTAAGTACATCAACATTTTTCTTTAATTCTTTCAGGCGTTCTTTATGAGTTACACCAAAACGTTGCTCTTCATCTACAATAACAAGACCTAAGTCATGAAAAACAATATCACGAGAAAGAAGTCGGTGAGTACCAATAATTACATCCACTCCACCTAGAGCTAATAACTCCATAATTCTTTTTTGCTCTTTTGGAGAACGAAAACGACTAATCATCTCTACATTAACAGGAAAATCTTCAAACCTTTCCTTAAAAGTAGTATAATGTTGTTGTGCTAAAATAGTCGTAGGCACCAAAATAGCTACTTGTTTTCCATCCTGTACAGCTTTAAAAGCAGCTCGAATTGCAACTTCCGTTTTACCATAGCCTACATCTCCACAAAGTAGCCGATCCATAGGCTGTAAATCTTCCATATCTTTCTTAACCTCTACAATACTCCGGTATTGATCAGGAGTCTCTTCAAAAGGAAACGCGTCTTCAAACTCTTTCTGCCAAGGGGTATCGTAAGAAAAAGAATAGCCTTTAATCAATTCTCTTTCAGCATATAGTTTTAATAGATCTACTGCAATCTCCTGAACTGATTCTTTAATTTTCTTTTTAATTCGATTCCATTCATTGCCGCCTAATTTATTTAATTTTGGTGGTTGATTCTCAGCACCAACATACTTTTGAATTAGATTAACCTGATGAGTAGGGACATATAGCTTATCTTCACCAAAATATTTTATGACAAGATAATCTTGATGATTATTTTGAATCTCCAAAGTTTTTACTCCAAGATACTTACCTACACCATGATTCTCATGGACCACATAATCACCAATCTCTAATTCTTCAAAAGATTTAATTCGAATTCCTTCATTGAATTCCTTAATCTTTCGTTTCTTCTTCTTCTGGCGACCAAAAATCTCCATCTCTGTATAAAGAACAAAATTTAATTCCTCAAAAACAAATCCTTTTATTAACTCTCCTTTGGTAATAAATACTTTACCCCTTTTCAATTCGCCCTTTATTTCCGGTATATAAACCGCAGGAATATCTTCTTCCTGCATATATTCTTCCAACCGTTTACATTTGCTTTCATTACTTAAAGTTAGCAAAACACTGTATCTACCTTCCAATCGTTCCTTGAGAGCTTGAATAAGTAAATCAATCTTACCATGAAAGGATTCAATATCTTTAGCATTAAATTCAATTTCTAAATCTGGATTCATCCACTCAAGTGAATATGAACGATAATCGATCATCAACAAGGATGTATCATGAATTTCCCAAAGTATTCTTGAAAATTCAGTAAACAATTGAGTATAAGAAGGTAAAATAATTCCTTGTTCCATCAAGGAAACCTCTGTTTCTTGAATCTCCTTCATGTAATGCTCTGCCCTGCTTTGAGTGCGTTCAGGGCTATCAATTACAACCATCTTTGAATGAAAAAATTCTAAAATGGTACCCATTTCCGTATTTAGATAAGGAAGGTACTGGTCAATTCCTTCAAACCGAATTCCTTCAGATAGACGTTCTGCATCTTCGTTAATTTTTCTTTTCAAAGAAATATATTCTTCATTTTTTTCTGCTTTGCGTAAAGATTTTAGCAAATCATCTGCATCTTTACGAATCTCTTTTGCAGCTTTTTGACCAATCTTTTGGTCAAAAATAATTTCATCAGCTGGAACAATTACTACCCGCTCTAAATCTCGAATAGAACGCTGAGTAACTAAGTCAAATTCTTTCAGTGAATCTATTTCTTCACCAAAAAGGTCAATCCGAATAGGATGAATCCTGGTCATCGGAAAAATATCAATAATTCCACCACGAATGCTAAACTGTCCTTTAGCATCTACCATACCCACACGCTCATAACCCATCCGAACGAGCGTATTCGTTATCTGATTTAAATCCACCTCAGAACCCCAACTTAATTCAAATGAACATTCCTTAAAATATTGCAAGGAAATCCCTTGTCTTAGCAAAGCCTGAGCAGTAGTAACTACAATTTTCTTTTCTGAATTAAATAGTATATCTTCTAATACCTGTAGACGCTGGATTTTCAAACTGAGGTCATTAACTAATCTTTCGTGAGGTAATATTTCTAATTCTGGAAACAAAAGTACTTTCCCTTCATTAAGATAGCGTATCAAATTCTCATAAATAGCTATTGCTTCCTGAATGTCGTGAGTAATAATTAACAGATGTTGATCGCTTTGTTCAAACAAATTTGATATAAAAAAGTGTCGTTGTGAATCAGCCAACCCAGAAATATAAACCTTCTTTCCAGATAATAAAGTATCTCTTATATTTTGATAATTTTTACTTTGATGCAAAATCTTTGTTAATCCATTCACAATATTCGTCCTTTCTTAACACGAAAAGGCCTTATCCAATAATAACGGATCTAAGGCCTGAATCGTCTTTATGCTTTTTTTACATCAATGCATTCGAGGTGGGTCATAGTCAGAGTAAAGTCTAGTCTTATGATTAGGTTCCAAATTATCTCCCAAAAGATTATTCAATTCATGGTAACAATTATCACAGACACTTCCAACATATAAAATATCCCCAGACTTATTCCACTTAATTATATCCTTTTTCTCTTCTTCCGTCAAGATATCAAAACCCAGCTTTTTTTCATCCATTTTATTTACACTAAGTTCATCTATAAAATCACCACAATTGTGACAATAATATAAAAGTTTCATCTTTTCTCCTCCTTTGGTTGAATAATAAAGCTATTTCCCAAATAGTGTATTAAAATAGCCCCCACCAGTCCATACGCTATATTTCCCATGAATTTGCCAAGTAAAATTGTCACCAAACCAAAGCCAGTATGCCAGATCAAACTGAGTAAACCTGCACTAATTCCAAGCCTCGAAGTTTTTAAATCATAAATCCCTTCAATCAAACCAAAGATCACATGAACAGGTAAAATAGCTGTCCTCAAATAAACTGCCAAACCTGTTTTTAGTGTTTCCTCTAAAATCGGGGTGACAAAAATAATGGTTCCCTCACCAAATTTCATCACTAGAAACCTATTTAAAAAATATGCAATAAATGCTGCAAGCAGTGCTGCTAAGAGATACATCCTCATTCCTCTCTTTCTCGTTCACTATATTGTTTATCGAACGAAGAGATTTTATACACTTTAAAATTTGTTCTCCCTTTGAAGGAGAACAAATAAAAACCTACCTCATAATATAATGTACCCTATAGAGTGGACAGTTTAAAAAAAGTCTACCCTTTAGGGTATTTTTATGTATAATTAAATATAAGAGAATTGGGGGAATGACAAATGAGTAAAAAGATATTTACTAAAGAAGAAATAGATATTTTATCACAGAACAAGTATGTGAAAAATGTTAGTAATAAGGCAATTACTTATA
>JAGMES010000107.1 GCA_023128035.1 Halanaerobiales bacterium
TTTAGCTGGACGAGTTCACTCTTCTTTATAATATCATCCTAGTTTACCTATTTCAAGCTTGCACGCTTCAATTTAACGCTAAAAGTAGAACCAACACCAATTTCACTTTCTACACTGATTTCACCATCATGAGCCTTAATAATATGTTTGACTATACTTAATCCAAGTCCAGTTCCTCCTAATTGACGAGACCTACCTTTGTCTACTCGATAAAAGCGTTCAAAAATTCGAACGATATCCTCTTCTGGAATTCCCATCCCAGTATCTTTCACCTTTGTAATTACCCACTCACCTTCTGCTTTTGCAGTAACAGTAACTTTTCCTTCCTCAGAAGTATATTTAATCCCATTTTCTATTAAATTAATAAAAACTTGATTCAACTGTTCTTCAATCCCCATGACAGATGGTAAATTTTTAGGAATATGAATTTTTAGGTCAACCTTCTTCTTCTTAGCCTCCGATTTTAAAACTAGTCTTATATTATCGTAAACATGCTGTAATTGAATAGGTTGCATTTCATATGGCTTTTTTCCTTCCAAACGCGAAAGGGCTAAAAGATCTTCGATCAACTTTGACAGACGTTCACTTTCCTTGTTAATTACTCCTAAAAATCTCTTGATAACCCCTGGCTTATCTAATTCCATGTCTAAAAGTGTCTCTACATAACCCCGAATGGAGGTAAGCGGTGTTTTCAATTCATGTGAAACGTTTCCTACAAATTCAGTCCTCATTCGTTCCAGTCGTCTCAATTCTGTTATATCCGTAAAGAGCAACACCATTCCTTTAGTCTCTCCACAATCACCAATAATCGGAGCTAATTGAGAACGGAGAGTGATCTCACGCGGATAAAGTAAATAAACCTCTGCTTGAGTTGGTTCTAATGTCAAATATGCCTCTTGTAAGATTTCAATCAGTTTTTGGTTCCAATTAATTTCAATCAAACTTTTTCCTTTCACTACTTCTTCATTGACTCCAAACATCTGAGCTGCCGCCGGATTTAGAATTATTACCTCTTGATCCATATTCAAAGCAATCAATCCATCAGCCATATTGTCCAAAATTGTGGCTAATCTCTCTTTTTCGCTAGTAATCTTTTTAATTGTTTCACCCAGCTGAGAAGCCATAAGATTGAACATTCTACTTAATGTGCCAATTTCGTCATTCGAATAAGTATAAATTCTCTCATTCAAATGACCATGAGCAATTTTTTGGGCTGTTTGTGTAATTCTTTTTATAGGCTCGGTAATACTTTCACTTAGTCTCCAGGCTAGAATAAAAAATACAATAAATGCTACAACAAAACCCGCTAATAATTGAATAAAAATTTTCGAAGCAGATTCTTCCACTTCTACTAAAGGAATTGCAAGCCGAACATAGCCATAAGGTTCAATCCAGTTGGTCAAATACTTCATATCAATCTTTAAAGTAGAGCTATAACGAACAGCCCAACCATACTTTTGTTTACGGGATTCAATAATTTCTAGACGATCAGCATGGTTTTCCATTATTTCTGAATCTTCTTCTGAATCTGCTAAAACTTTGCCATTAGTAGCAATTATCGTAATTCTCCCCTGAGCCATTTTACTTAATTTCAAGACTTGTTTTTGTAAATTTATCTTATCGTTCTCTTTAAGTGCAGAAAACAAAATTTCACTTATAAGCTGAACATTTTCCTTCATTTCTTTTTCTATATGATGATTTAAGTTTTGCCTTAAGCTTGTATTTAAAAGTAGTCCAAGAAAAAGTAAGACTAACACTTGTAATATTACAAAAATTGAAATAATTTTCAATCTAACACTACTTTTCATTTTTTAATTCCTTAAAGCGATAGCCTACACCACGAACAGTTTCAATATAATCTATATCGGAATTGATATCTTCCATTTTTTTGCGCAAACGTCTAATGTGCACATCTACAGTTCTGGTATCCCCCATATATTCATAACCCCAAATTTTTTCTAATAAAACATCACGAGTTAAAACCTTACCTGGAGTCATTGCTAAAGAATAGATAAGTTCAAATTCCTTAGGTGTCAAACCCAATTCAACATCATAAAAAGTCACCAAATAACGTGAAGGATCAATTCTCAAATTCCCAATTTTTAGACCATCACGCTGTTCAACTGTTTGAATTTGATTCATTCGCCGAAAAATTGCTTTCACCCTTGCCATTAACTCTCTTGGGCTAAAAGGCTTGGTTACATAATCATCTGCACCCATCTCTAACCCCAGCACTTTATCGATTTCTTCACTCCGAGCTGTAAGCATGATGATAGGTATTGAAGAATATTTTTCTGAATAACAAAGCTTTTGACAAACTTCCAATCCATCCATTTTAGGTAACATTAAATCAAGAAGAATTAAATCTGGTTTTTGCTCTTCAACCTTTCTTATCGCCTCTATACCATCAATTGCCTCCACAGTTTCAAAACCCTGTTGTTTCAAATTAAATACTATTAATTCGCGGATGTTATCTTCATCATCTACAACCAGTACTCGACCTTTACTCATTTTTCTAACCTCGCTCCCTGGTTTTATTCTTATTTTATACAAAAACCTCATTGGTTACCTAAAATATCTTCTTCATCGTAAAGTTTTTTCCCTTTCACTTAACAAAATTTTAACATAGAATAACTATAATTAAGAATTAAGAATGGAGAATTAAGAATTTTCTCTACCAGCTTCCACTCTAAATACCTAATTCTTAATTCTTAACTCTTAATTCTTAATTCTTAACTCTCCTCTTGATCTTCCACCAGATCACCATTATTATGTAATTTAAGATGCTCTGCTAATACTTTTTCAGTTTCGTGACGTACATGCAAAACATATTCTTCCTCCTCTTCTTTCTTTTTTTTCAGTTCTTTAAGTTTCTTTTTTACATAAAAATTCGTATAAACCAGTGCTAGAGCAGCAACAACTGGGAGCAAAATCATCAGATATATTTTAATTAGTTCCACAAACCCACCTCCCTTTAAAGTAGAAGTGATCTACTTATTTTATCATATTATTTGACTTCCAATTTAGTTACTTTTACGTTAGCTTCATTTTTAAAGAACTAAAAATTATACAAAAAAAACCACCCATTTATACTCAATGGATGGCCAAAGAATTCACTCTGATTTCTCATTTTTTGAACCCCAACGTAACTTTTTCCAGGATCGTAACAATTGTTTTATAAAATCGATAAAAGGCACTTCTCTTTCATTACTGAACTCATCTTCTATAAAAAGCTGGCACGGAATTTCTAAAATAGGAACGCGAACAGTTATGCGCTGATAGAGATCATCAAATCTTTCTTCCCAACCAAATCCTGCAACTTGATGAATACGTTCTTTAATCTTTTCTTCACTCTTTTCTTCAGTTAATTGACCAATGATCTGTGATACCAATTCTATAAATTCACTTTCATCATCAGCGTTCTTAACAACCTGACCAAACCTTTCTATCTCCTGATGTTTAAAAGCCACCACCGGTTTTCCCATAGCCAAATAATAGTTAACTATATATGGGTCAAGATAGGAGTTTAAACCTTTATCTGGATATGGATAAAGCATTATGTCAAAGAAATAAATACTATCCAATAGGTGATCCCATCCCTTATTGCCTAGGAAATAAAAATTCGGAATCTCTTTCAGTTCATTTAAGTTACATGTAATTTCTCCCATAAAAATAAATGAAACTTCTGGATGTTGAAAAGCTAACTTTTTTAGTAATTGTTTAGGAAAATATCGATCCAATGTTCCTATAATACCAACCCTGTAACCTGAAAAAGAAATCAGCTCATCTGGCATAGTAAAATGACCTTGTAAAAACCGTTCTAAATCTGTAGGATAAAAACCACCTGGACTATATAATAATTTATCCTGATATAACTCTAATTCTTTTAAGCGTAAACGAGAAGCAACAATAATCAAATCTGCATCTTTTACAATGGATTTTTCCTCATCTACAAATTTTTCTTTCAATTGCTGAAAGTTTTCCATTTCCTCTTTCATCAAAATTTCGGGGACTGTGTAAATTAAAAGCCGATTCTCAATATGCTTTATTACTGGTTCCCACCACGGAGATTCTACTATTAAGATTGGATTTTCTATCCCCCATTCAGCAATTTGAGTTTTTAATTCCTGCATCAAATCAATCCTGCGACCAACATTAGACAAATTGTGATATATCGTACCAGTCCCTTTCAAAACATAAAGATATTGATTCTGTCCTAAACTCTGAGGAGGTAAAGAAGCACAATAAGGTTCAACATAAACTACTTTCTGACCATGTCTGGCAAAGTAATCTACCATTGCTTCTGTTCTTTGTGCTTTTTTTTGCCATGGATGAAGGCTTAATATAATAATTCCATCAATTATTCGTTCTGGAATTTTATCTTGAATTAAAACACCCCACTTTTCTTCAAAATATTCTTCACTCTGAGAGTAAAAATGTTTTCTAAGTTCTAAGTTATCTTCTTCCTCAATCTGATATAAGCTACTATTATTATGTAATATCACAGATTCAGAACAATAGCTTACTACATATCCTTTCTCCTGAATTCTTAAAGAATAATCAAGATTCTCATAATGAAGGTAAAATTTTTCATCTAATAGACCAACTCTATTCAAATTATCTCTTTTGATAATTACACATCCACCTGTTGGATCAGAAGAAAGAGGGTTCTGTTCTTCTATCAAAGATTCAGAGTGTTTATTCTTACGAGGTACGACCATTCCTACCTCTGGCTTTTGAATCTCCTCTAATAGAGGGCTCAACCAATTTTCTGTAACCTGAATATCACCGTGAAGAAGACATATATACTTTCCTTTTCCAGCAAGGATGCCCTGATTACAGGCTTTCGCAAAACCTGTATTCTGCTGATTGAGAATTAAACAAATTCCCTCTTCTTTTTTAAGATATTCTAAACTTTCATCCTCACTATTATTATCCACAACGATAATCCGATGAGGCTCATGGGTATATTCACGTAAAGATGTAAGACATTCTCTAATCTGAATACCTGAATTACAATTCACAATTACCAGATCAATTAATCGATTTGCGTTTGCATCGAAATTTAAATCTTTCATTTTCATTCGGTTCAAAAGAGATGTCGTTTCCCAAAGTTTTTCAAGGTTCTGAAGGCTTTGTTCTAAGTTATAGTTTTGAGATGTTTTTGGTCCTTGTATTTTTAACTGCTCCCTAATCTTACCTATTTTAACCACATTTAAAATCGATAACGCAATCTCTTTAGGAACAAGTGATTTTAACATCAAGCAGTTATTTCTATCATGTGCATAACTCACTACTCCAGGATGCGTTAATAGAACAAGTGGAAGTCCTAACGCCATTACCTCTAAAGGAAGTAATGAAAATTTCTCATCTCCAGGAATATGAATAAATAGATCAGAATCTTGATAGTATTGAATTCGTTCTTTTAAACCTGGTTTTACCTTAACTTCAATAGGAAAAGTTGCTTTAAACTCCAAATTATGATCAACAATCAATCTAACCTTTAAAGGTTCCAATGCCATTCTTGCCATCTCTAAACCAAAGAGAACAGCTTTAATTGCCTCAGGATGCTCGTTAAAAAGGGAGATCGTAATTCTCCGATCCTCTCGTTCCAACTGGTTTATTTTAAAACATTCTAACTTTAATCCTGGTTGAATCAGTTCTCCTTCTATTCCAGCCCTAGCAAGTTCATCTTTTACTTTAGGAAACAAGGTAAAAACTCGAATCTCATTATTAAGCTGATAGTTCTCAAAATATTGGGCTGGCTCTGTTATATCCTCTTCTAAAGCCAGCCAGATTTGTACACACGTCTGATGCAGATCTTCTTTCAACAAATTTTCCAGACGATTACTAATTAATACATCTGCTATAATCTCATAACTTCCTTCCTCATACCAGATACGCTTAGATACATTTTCTACAATATAGTCATCCAATTCTTGATCCTGGACCAATAACTCAACATCATAACCTCTCAAAGCTAATCCATCAGCAAAAGAGGATAAAATCTCTGGTGTATTGCGATCAAAGCCAACTTTCGGGTCTAACCAGAACACTATTTTCATAGCACTACCCTCCTTCCTCAAAGCCACAAGTTTGCTATCTATTAATATATATGTTTTAGTAGAGAAAATAGGCATAAAAAATAGTCTATTCCCATTGCGAATAGGCTATTTTTAAACTATTAAGATTTTCGGTCATTCAAAATTACCCCCTTATCAAAAGACAAGGGGGGTTTTCAAAACTATTAGTTAACAGTTATATTAAATTTAAGTGAAGCATTGTTACCACTCTCAATAACTTTAACATAATATGTTCCTGTGTTTAAAGTAGTTGTAATCTTGGAATAAGAATCAGTCCCGCTATTATCATCATAGCTTACTTGATTCCAGTTATAGTCATACACATAAAGTTCTGTATCACATGCACTGCTATATAAACTGGTTTCAATAGTATATGTTCCAGTGCTGCTAACTGCTAATTCATAATATTTTTCTGTTCCAGTTGGATAATCAGTAGATTTACTACTACCAGAGTTAATATCTTCAAAGATACGAAGAGTTGTTTCTGGGTCACCAAGAAGACAGAATTCTTCAAACTCAGTTAAAGTAATATCATCACTGCTTGAATAGCTAGTAAGCATGTACATCTTACCATAATTCAAAATAGCTCCAAAATGTAAGTTTCTGCTATTTGCTGCAGATTTAAAATCTGGGAAGATTGAATCATAAAAACCTTTACAAAGAGCATCATTCCAACCACTATAACTTACTCTTGTTGCACCAATAACACCTACAGCACCAGCATTTTGCTTACGGATAAATACTTCTGATAGACACTCATAATCTGCACTATGGAAATCTGTTTCACTATCGAACCATGCAGTCATACAGTTAATAGTAAAGATTAATGGGTAAATATCGGAGTTTGTAAAGTTAGAAGCTTCAACAGTAGACAAATATGGTTCTCCCCAACCATCCCAACTGTTACCCATATTTCTGGAAGCACCATGGTCTCTATGGTTAACAATTACTTTACCTGAATTTACTGCATCAATAACTGTTTGAGTCGCAACAGTAGGATCTAAGAAGTTAACTGTACTTGGAACTGGAGTTCCATCATAGTAATACAATGCTGGAGAACCATCAGTCTTCACGTAAGAAGTAATAGTATTGAATTGCTTACTCTTTAACAAGTCATTAACTTCTTCTGAAGTCTGTAAGAACCAACGATCTGCAGTTCCATCTCTAGAATCATCTTGGAAATAACCTGCAACTAAAACCTCATCATACCAGTAAGTATTGTCAACTGCATGTTGTTCATAATCTAAAATCTTACTAATCATAATATTAGCTTCAGTAGCTGTTCTTGCAGGAAGACGTCCTACATAGATATCTGGATAGTAATCGCTTCCATCTACAGCTGCATAATAAAGGTCAGTACCTGTATAAGTCTTGTGATATGGATGAGTAGTTCTATAATATACAGGAACTTGAGGAGCATCACCTAATAATAATACATAAGTTGGAGCTGGATCCCAATAAACGTATGCACCCATGATATAACTAGCAATCGCATTAGCAGTAGTACCAATTTCTGATAACTTAGTTACTTGTGTTTGAAGACCTTTTTGAGCCTTCCAGTTTGCTAAAGTAACTGCTTCATTATAGAAATCATCTGGAGTGATAATTAAGTAATCAGCTCCACCAGCGGTTTGAATTGGTGTTGGTAATGGAGTTGGATCTGGTGTTACTACACCACCACCACCACCTCCACCTTTTTCTGGTAAAGGTTCTGGATTTGAATGATAATTTAAAACTAATGGTTGAAGCATTGAATCAAAAGCTTCGGACTTTAATCTTTTTTCACCTTTTACCTTTGAAGGCTTGTCATATTTTATTTTTACTCTTAAGTTTGAGTAAACTTTCAATTCTTTTGTAACAGGATTGTATTGAACTGGTTGAGCAACAACTTTAAGTAATCTGTGACCTCTAACAATCATTTCATCTTCTACAAATGCAAGCTCAGAAGGATAAAAAGCATTTGTGGAATATGCAGTTTCATCTTTTGTAAATTCTACTGTATCTTTAAACTCTGCTATATCTGGCGCAGGAGCTTGAGCTGGATATACGTTATAATTTTCAATAACGTCATATTTTGAAGCTTTAACCTGTATAGTATAGTTAACGCCAAATGGAATCTCGATAAATTGACAAACCACAGGAACTCCTGGTTTACCAACCTCAACTTTATGAGCACCATCAATAACTTCTAACTTTTTATAGAGCATACCTTTTTCGTCAATACTGATTTGCTTCATTCCAGGTACGTCAACATCAAAATCAATACCATTTAAATCTTCTTTTAACAATTTAACCTTTACACCAGACTGTTGAGAACCATCAAATGATACCCACTCAGTTTTTGCACTTGCAAAAGAACCAACCATTAATGCAAAAATCATAGCTAAACTCAAAATCCATACTACTCTTTTCATTCCTACTCCCCCCTCAAAAAAGTTTGATTTTAACCGTACTCTACCCTTACACTACTCCTCTTTTAAATTAAACGTTAACCTCCTCTCGTTTTTTTCACTCATATTGTAAAATATGTGTAAAAACAAACTTTTTATTATTTATTTTCTATATATTGTATTTGCAGTTTTAGTATAACTTATTTCTGCAAATGTGTCAATAGGGATTATTAATTTATTCTTAAAGAGTTTTTTTCGAAATTACTTTCTTAAGTTTACTTACATAAAAAAGAGCCATTTCATGAAATGGCTCTTTTTTATTATTCAACTCGCTATTTTATTTAGCTTACATTTTTAATAACACTTTCACAAGTCTCTAAAACTAGTTTAGACTCTAAGAACTTAATTCCCCTATAACCAGGCATATTACGGTATGGTTCTAAAAATTCTTCTAATTTTTCTAAAGAATTTCCTCCACTCCGTTCCAATATCTTTTGAATAGCTATGGCAGAAGCTTTTCTAACCTTATCGCTCCGATCATTGAAAACTACATTTATCAATGTCGGCAAAGCTTCTGGCGTTCCTAACTCAGCCAAAGCTTTTCCTGCTGTCTCACGGGCAAACCAGTCTTTACAACCTAATCCCTGAGATAAAACTTGTACTACCCTCTCTCCCCCAATTTCATTTAATGCTTTACGAGTTTCCTGACGAATTCCTCTTTTACTTGAACGTAATTGAAGCATCAAATGGGTTGGAGTATCTTCTTTGTTCATCTTCGCTATCCCATATATAGCTGCACGACGTAATTTTGTGGAAAATGAATCTAATCTAGCTACCATCTTGGGATAAACTTCTTCTTCGGGATACTCTTCAATCAATTGATCAATTCCCTGATATAAATCTGAATAGGTTAATTTTGCTACTTGATCAATTCTTTCATCCAAAGTCAAAAACATGTTCTCCATTTCTTTCCCTCCTGTGATTAACATTTTGTATGAGTAAATTTTAATTTACTCAATTCGATAATACTTTTCTAAAAACTCTACACATATTAAATTATATCACATTTTTAGGTAATTTCAAGAAAAACTCCTATTTTACTTGGAAAATATCTAATTTATTTGCTTTATTTCTCTTCAATCAACAAAAAGTCAATAATTACACATATGTGTTACTACTGACCCCGACTCTCAAGCAACTTCCATATTTCAGGATCTTCCATACCAATTCTCCAAAGTGCAATCCCACCTAAATGATATTTTTTTACTAGATCCAATTTAATTCGTAAACTCTCTATATCTTCAAACCATACTTGATGTTCTTCATCTGTAGTAAAATAACGGAAATACCAACTACTTGAGTCTTCATCCCAAATACCCTTTGCATTATTACGATCCCTTATTTCTACCATCCTATGATAACTTAAAATTTGACCCCGTTGACGACCATCAATCACCCAATCATAACCATAACATGGCAACCCAAAAATAATTTTTTCTTCAGCTATTTCCATCAAAGCATAATCCAAAACATCTTTAACCCAAAAAAGAGGGGAAATAGGCCCAGGATGCCCTTCAATCCAATGAAAATCAAAAGATTCCAATACAACATAATCTGCATATTCGCCTATCTTCCGATAATCATAACCACTTACCCAATGAGAATCATAAGAATCGCCTGTTTTAGCTGGTAAAGTTACAATCACGCCAAAGCCTTCATTATGTAAATAAAAAGCGAATTCTTGAATTAGTCTATTTAAATAATCTCGATTATAAGGAGATATATTTTTCAACTGAATGTTTACCCCAGAAAAAGAATATTCCTCTAAAAGTTTTTGTATACTATGTAACAATTCTCGCCTATACTGTGTCTTTTCTAGAACCTGATCAGCAATCTTTCCTAAGTGATTAAAATTCTCAACATGCAAGTAGACCTTAATTCCTTTCGCTCTAGCTTGTGTGATTACTTCTGAATCAATTTTTACAGTAATACTACCATTTTCATTCATCTCAGCCCAACAAGGACTTATACTAGTCATAACTGGATTTAATACTGTCTGCGCACGCACAAATTGTCCACTATTTTGTATACCATGATAATAACCCAATATCTCCCGTCGATACTCTCCACTAAACTCAGGGATTATCAACTTTTGTCCTCCATAAACAACATTCATGCCTTCTAAATCATTTGCACAAATCATCGTACCAGGGTTAATTTCAAATTTATCTGCTATACTCCAGATTGTTTCCCCTGGTTTAACTGAATATAATAAAGAATCCCCAACCATACTTACCACCCCCATCTCCTAGTACATTATATTAAAAAGTTCTGGGAGTGTGTAACAAAAGCAAAGTGCCATTAGGCACTTTGCTTTTGTGTCTATGTAAAAATTATAAAGGTATGTCTTTCTTTTTCGTCTTTACTTTTTCAATAACACCTTCTATTACTGAATTTGCAGCAATTCCAAAAGAGATACTCGTAGCTAAAATCTTCAATTCATTGAGTTTAAGAACATTATCAGGTTCAGTTATTGAAGAAAGATAATTCATTCCAATAATAGCCGCTCCTATTCCAATAAACACATTACCTAGAAACCCCAGATAAAAATATTTTCCAATAAAAATAGGTTTCGCTAACTTATGTTCGCCGTCAAAAATTGCTTTCAACAATCCACCAAAAGCACCACCCAATACAATCCATAAGATATTAAGTTTCATAGGGGACCTCCTTCTCTATGCTTCTGCGTGACATCTACTTGTTAGTTAAATAATAACATGTTCGACGAAATTAGTCAAAACAAAAACAAAAAAAAAGAGCTGTTTTGCGCACATAATGAACGCACAACTCTGATTTTTTATTTTAATCTTTTGAGTTAAGACCCCCACTTCTATAAGTGGTGGGAATTGTTTTTAATCTTCAGTGGGGGTAGAATCCCCTACTGAAGCCCCGATGTTCAGCTTTAGCTGGACGAGTTCACTAAAGTCGATGTTGTTAAACACTAACACAACCAATCTTCGCATTTTGCCCTTTAATCACTATTTCAACAGTCTCAGTCAAGACATCAGCATATGTATAAGAAATTCGGCGTGGGTTATGGTCATCTTCTACACGAATCACAAATATGTTAGGGTAAGTCTGTTCCAACACACCTTCTTTCTGTAAAATCTTTCGTCGCCCTCGATTCGCCTTTAAAGTAACCTGATGCCCAACAAAAGAGTTCAAATCTTTTCGAATGTCATCTAAAACTTTTTTAGCCATGTCAGACCACCTTTCATGCTTTTTCTATATTTTGTTTGCTAATTTTAGGTAGACTAAGACGCATCTTTCCCAAAGATTCAAGTCCGCCAATTCCATCTGATCCTGAAATGGAATTATGAATCACCCCTTTAATAGAAACAATCTCCTTAAACGGAGTTAGTACTATCATTTCCGCTACTCGCACTGGGTCTAAAGTGTGAATATTTATTCGATTAGGCGAACTAGCAAAATTAGCCCCCGCTTTAATCAAAGCCTCATAAAATGATTGACAAGCTCCAGCAAAAATTACTAACCCATCTTTATTTGGTTCCCAATCTCGTGCTTTTAACACACTCTCTACAAAGTAGCGGGAGGTATGATAGTCACTCAAGTCATGACCAGCAGTTTTCTTCATTCCATCATGCCCTGTAATAATTAATACATCTGGTCGATGTTTTCTCAAAAGTTCCTGAATATGCATAGGCTGTTTTTCTTCACTTATATGATACCCATTTGCAGCAATTTTTATTCCTTCATATAGTGATAAACATTTTTCTAGATAATATTTATCTCCATCAATTTGAAGTACTGTTCCATAGATTTGACCATATTCTTTAAGTCGACGAATTCTTTGGGTTCGCGACACTTCTTTTCGTCTGACATACTCATTTTGAATTACTTCCCGGATTTTAACCTTTCGAAGACGACCACTTCGATCTTCTAATTCATCCCTATATATATTTAGATCATCTACTGGAGCGTCTGCCATCAAACGACAATCACAACAACGTAATAATGCAATACCTGACTCCTGATCAATTTTGATAATTTCAAAAACTAAATCTCCCCCATGAGATTGTCTAATAACAAGATCACCAATTTTAATTTTATTTTCCAACCCCTCACCTCCAACAGGGTTAATCCCTTAGATTATTATATGAAAAAAATATGTCACAGGTGAGCCATTTTATTTATCTTTTGAGATAAGACCCCCACTTCTATAAGTGGGGGTAGAATCCCCCACTGAAGCCCCGATGTTCAGCTTTAGCTGAACGAGTTCACTTCGTGTATCGATCAGCCACTTTTGAAGCACAATAAGAATCTGGTTTTATTCTGGCATCATACCCATTTCCAACTACTATTCCAACAACTTCTTTAATTAGTTCTCTCGTTTTTCCCTTTTGGCCGACATCTAAATGAATTTCAATCTGTAAATTCCATTCACAATTATCATCTTCAGAAAGCTTTCTTGTAATTTCACTTGCCACTTCAAGGCTTTTAGCAGTTTCATAAAATATCCTCTGTCTTATACTTCGATTGATCTTTTCGTATTCTTTGAGATAATAGAATCTACCACCCTTTCCTAAACGATAAATGACCACCGCTGTTACAAAACATACATTTTCTTCACGAGTCTGAGAATCACACCCGACAATCAACTGATATTCCAGATCAGGGGCTTCATTTACGAATTTAGCAATATCTTTGTAGGTTTCATCAAAGTTCATCTTACCCCTGGTAGGGCTGATGAAAAACATTTTATCACCTACTTTATCCGCCTATTGGCAGAAATTTGTTTGAAAATCTGATCACTTAAACGACCAAATTCCTGAATTCCCAGCCTTTCCCCCCTCAAACTTGGATCAATCCCTACCGCAGTCAACGCTTCTTCAATCTCTTCTTTTGATAAAGAAATTTTAGGTGATCCTGACAATGAATTGCGTAATGTTTTTCTTCTCTGCTGAAAAGATGCGCGCACTACCTTAAAGAAAAGATCCTCATCAGACACCTTAACTGCAGGTTCTTCTAATCTAGTCAATTTCACTACAGCAGAATCTACATTAGGCCGAGGAATAAAAACTGTTGGTGGAACAATGGTCACAATCTCTCCTTTTGAATAAAATTGTACTGCAACAGAGAGCGCACCATAATCTTTTCCACCAGGGTTTGCAATCATCCGCTCTGCTACCTCTTTTTGAATCATGAAAACCATAAGTTCTATGGGAATTTTCTTTTCTAAAAATCCCATAATGATAGGGGTAGTGATGTAGTAGGGCAAATTCGCAATCACTTTAACCTTTTCTCCAGGCTGAATAATCTGACTCCAATCAACTTTTAAAACATCACCTTCTATATACTCTATATTAGTATACGAATTTAAAATCTCTTTTAATACTGGAATCAGCTTTCTATCCTTCTCAATTATCGTCAATTTTCCTGCAAATTTTGCTATACGCTCTGTTAAAGAGCCAATCCCAGGGCCAATCTCCACAACATGATCTTCTCCCGTCAATGCACCCGCTTCCACAATTTTATCCAGGATATTGCTATCAATTAAAAAATTTTGACCCAAAGCCTTAGTTGGACGTATGTTAAACTTTTTCATTAATTCCCGAGTTCTTACCGGAGTGCCAATCGCTTTTTTCATCTTGATCTCCCTCATTTCCTCGCATCTGCGACATCATCTATTTATAGTCTGCCCAAATTTTTATTCAATATGAAATCACCCAATTTTTTACAGACAGCTTGATTATAGCACAGATTCACCCTTTTTTCAATATAAGCATACGATTTTCACCATTCGGGTAAACTTAAGATATAATAACGTATTTATATCATTAACTTTAACAACTTTAGGAAGGAGACGATAATCATGCCACACCGCGATAAACTTAAAGTAACTTATCCACCATTGGGAGATAAAACTTATGAGTTAAATTCAGAAAATGTTACTTCACCGATCAAATATGTAAGTTGTAACCCTGAAAAAAAGATGAAAATCTCAGAAAAGATTGACAAATAAAAAATAGCCATACTCTTCAAGAGTACGGCTATTTTTTAAAATATCTTAGTAAGTAAACACTGAACTGCGAATTTCAAAGTGACACTTCAGTTCTAATAGATCAAATTGTTTTACTCCAACAATATAATCACCCGCTGGAAGATTCATTCCAATATAAGAGAA
>JAGMES010000108.1 GCA_023128035.1 Halanaerobiales bacterium
GAAGAATACTGGTTAGATACTTTTAGTGGAGAAATTCCTGTACTAAATATGCCTACTGATTATCCGCGACCATTAGAGGTTAATTATGCTGGTGAGGAGATAGATTTTGCAATAGATAAAGATGTAAGTGACAAATTAAAAGATTTAGCTAAGAAAAATGGTGCTACGTTGTACATGACTCTTTTGGCAGCATATAATGTTCTGTTGTGTAAATACACTAATCAGGAAGATATAATAGTTGGTTCACCTATTGCTGGACGTCCACATGCAGATCTTGAAAAAATCATCGGTATGTTTGTTAACACTTTAGCTTTGAGAAATTATCCTATGTTTGAAAAAACATTTATTGACTTCTTAATAGAAGTTAAGGAGAATACTTTTTTAGCTTTTGAGAATCAAGATTATCAATTTGAAATGTTGATAGAAAAGTTGGAATTAGAAAGGGATTTGAGTAGAAATCCATTGTTTGACACTATGTTTGTATTTCAGAATATAGAGATAGCTGAATATACAATTAACGACTTTAGATTTGTTCCATATAAATTTGAAAGCAAAGTAGCAAAATTTGATTTAACATTGCAAGCATCTGACTCACTAAATGGAATTAATTTTAGCTTAGGATATTCAACAAAATTATTTAAAAGAGAGACAATTGATAGATTTAAAAGGCATTTCATTAATATTTTAGAGGAAATCGTTGAGAAACCTGAGATAAAAATTTCAGAGATTCAGTTTATTGCAGAGGAAGAAAAACAACAACTGTTATATGACTTTAACGCTACAGAGATCGACTATCAGTTTAAGAAGATGGTTCATCAAATGTTTGAAGAACAAGTAGAACAATCTCCTAGTGCAGTAGCGTTAATTTTTGAAAATCAACAAATGACTTATGCTGAATTGAATAAAAAGTCAAATCAATTAGCTAGATTTTTGCATAAAAAGAATATTCGTTCTGAAAAGATAGTAGCGATTATGGCAGAACGTTCTTTTGAAATGATTATTGGAATCATCGGAGTGTTAAAAGCTGGAGGAGCATACTTACCGATAGATCCTACTTATCCAAAAGAGAGAATCCAGTTTATGCTTGAAGATAGCCAGAGTGAATTATTATTATCACAAAGCCATTTGATTGGCGATGGATTATTTAATGGTCAGATTATTTCTCTAGATGATAGTGAACTTTATAATGGTGATGATTCTAACCTTGATTTAGTTAATCAATGGGATAATCTTGCATATGTCATTTATACTTCTGGAACAACAGGCAAGCCGAAAGGGGTAATGATCGAACACAGAAACATTGCAAATACTATCAATTGGAGGAGAAGCGAATATCAATTAAATTCAGAGGATCGTGTATTACAGTTATTCTCATATTCCTTTGATGGTTTTGTAACAAGTTTCTTTACTCCTATTGTATCAGGTTCAACAATTGTATTATTAAATGAAGATCAGCTTAAAGATCCGATAGCATTAAAAAACTGTATTGTTGCAAATAATATAACTCACTTTATCTCAGTTCCGTCACTTTATCGAACTATTTTAGAATATTTAACACTAGATGATGCTAAGTCATTGAGAATAATTGCGCTAGGTGGTGAAAAGTTAGATTCTAAATTAATAAGATTGAGTAAAGAAAAAAATCCTGATTTAGAGATAATAAACGAATATGGGCCAACTGAAAACAGTGTTACATCAACATTTATGCGAAACTTAGAACAAGATTCTTTAGTAACCATAGGTAAGCCTATCTCTAACACAAAGGTTTATATTTTAGATAAAAACGATAGATTAGTATCGATTGGAGTACCAGGTCAGATATGTTTATCTGGAGAAGGGATCGCTAGAGGATATTTGAATAGACCAGAGTTAGAAGAAGAAAAATTTGTAATCAATCCATATACAGAAGAAAGAATGTATAAGACAGGTGATGCTGGTAGATGGTTGATAGATGGCACTATTGAGTTTTTGGGGAGAATTGATCATCAAGTGAAAATAAGAGGTTTTAGAGTAGAGACAGGAGAGATAGAAAGTGAGTTATTAAACTATGATGCAATCGTTCAAGTATATGTGATAGATTATATTGACCAGGGCGATACCTATTTAGTGGCTTATCTGGTTTGTGATGAAGGATATGAGTTAGTAACTACAGAGTTAAGAGAATATTTAGCTAAAAAATTGCCTAAGTATATGATCCCTTCTTTCTTTATAAAGCTAGAAAAAATGCCAGTTACGCTAAATGGTAAAGTTGATAGAAAAGCCTTACCAAAGCCAGATGGTCAGAAAAAATCATTTGCAAAATATGTAGCTCCAGAAACAGAAATTGAAAAACAACTAGCAAAAATTTGGTCAGAAGTTTTAGGTGTTGAAAAGATAGGTATAAATGATAACTTTTATGAGTTGGGTGGACATTCAATTAAAGCTATAAAGATAGTAACAAAAACTAATCAAGAAAAACTTAATATTTCAGTTAGAGACATACTAACCTATGAGACAATAGCTAAAATATGTAATGAAGTAGTTTTGGAGCAGACCAAACCTACTCTAGAAGTAATACCAACTAGCAAGAAAGAAAAGTATAACAAAGACTTTACTGTAACAACAGAGTATCCGCATTATTTCTCTTGTATAACAGGGGTTCTTTTAGAAAAATTAAAGTATGAATATAACTATGAGATGGAGAAAGGTTATATGTATGCAGTAGAAGGTGGAACTGTATTAACTTGTGAGTATTCTGAAGATGAACTATGGCCGTTTATGATTCCATTAGGAAAGTTAATTGGTTTCCCTACAAATTTAGAAAAATTGGGTGTATCTACGCATGAAAGATTTTTTGATTCTTTAGAAGAAATTTTGGAGTACTTTGATAAGCGATTGCAGAATAATAATGTGATTTTAGTAAGTGGGTCAACGTATTTCTTAAATTATTCACCAGATTATCATATTCAACCAGAAGAATGGATTAGTAAAACACAGATAAGAACAAGATTTGAAATAGACGGAGTTCATTATTTGATTTTGGTTGATATTAGAGAAGATGGATATCTAGTTTATGACAGCACATATAATTATTTTGGGGAAATTCCAAAAGAAGATTTCCATAATGCTTTAAAGGGAAACCGTGCTATGGATTTTATGAAAGGAACTTCAATATATGAGAATTGTCAATCGTATATGGTTCTTGAATTAAATGCTGATAGTCTTCAAAAATATGATTTAAAAGAACTAGGGATAGAAATTCTTCAAAAGATAATTGACGAATTCTTAGACTCGAAGAGAAAAGAAAGCATGATAAAAGGTAAAAAACACGTTGTCAGATTTGGTTTAGGCGCAATAGAAGAATTAAGACAAGTTGTTATAAATCATAAAAATCAAGAAGATATGTATAGTGAAGTACTTGCTTTTTTAGCAGAAATGTTGAATGGATGGAAGTATAAGTATATCTTCTTTGATGACTTTTTGAAAGATCTTGATAAATATTGTTCAATTTATAAGGATATTGTGGAAGAAATAAATCATTCAATAAATCAATGTGATCTTTTATGTGCTAAGTGTGAAGATATGAAAAAAATTGAAGTTAATCTGAGTGAGTTTTTGGAGGAGATGATAAACAACTTAGAAGAAATGTACAATGATCAGGAGAAATTTTTCATAAAACTACAAGAAATATTGAATAGAAAATAATCAAAAGAGCAGGGAGATCATTCCTGCTCTTTTGATTTGAATGATGATGGTATCAAAGGTGATATCTGTCATTTTCTAGGTATTGATAATCTGTTATTAGTCTCATTCACTTGACTTTACTGGTAATTTACTGTAAAATATAATGTAAGGATTACCTAAAAATAGGATAGTTTAAATTGTAAGGTCATATTTCTTTATTATTACTACTATATTTTATTATAAAGTATTCATATATAAAATATTTAGTTAAGAGAAGAGGGGAAGCTAATGAAATATGAAAGTTTTGAGTGCTCATCTGCTCAAAAAAGACTCTATATGTTAAGAGAATTTAGTGGAGATAGTACATTTTATAATCTTCCACATGGAATGATTATTGAAGGAGACTTAGATCAGAATAAATTCTTAGAAGCTTTTAATTCATTGATTGAGAGACATGAGGTATTAAGGACAGCATTTGAGTTTAAGAACGGGAAGATATTGCAATGTGTATATCAGCATGTCGATTTTTCGATAGATTATAGTAAAGCAGATGAATTTGAACTTTATGAACTCATTAACAGTTTTATCAAGCCTTTTGATCTTAGCAAAGCTCCCTTAATGCGCGCAGAATTAGTTAAACTTGCAAAAGATAGATATCTATTTATGTTTGATATAGATCATATTATTACTGATGGCTTTTCAAATGGAATAATCGTTAATGAACTTATACAGCTTTATTTAGGAAGAGAACTAGCAGAACTTGAAGTTCAATATGTGGATTTTGCAATATGGCAAAATGATTTGTTAAATAGTGAAATGATTAAAGAACAGGAGAATTATTGGTCAAATGTTTTTAGTGGTCAACTACCAGTATTGAATCTGCCTTTAGATGAGAATAGACCTGAAAAAATGAGCTATGAAGGTAGAAATCTACATTTTGAATTGGATGAAGATTTAACCCATGAGATAAAAGAGTTATCTCGTGGTAGAGATGTCACTGTATTTATGTTTTTATTTGCGGTATACAATACTTTACTTGCAAAATACTCTGGTCAGGAAGATATTATTGTTGGAACACCAGTTGCAGGAAGGCAACATGCAGAATTGAGAAATACGGTAGGTTTCTTTGTAAATACAGTGGCTATGAGAAATTATCCTACCTTTGATAAACCGTTTTTGCTTTTATTAGAAGAGGTAAAAGAGAATGCTTTAAACGGTTACAAAAATCAAGATTATCAATTTGAAATGTTGATTGATAGATTGAACCTGGAGCGGGATTTGAGTAGAAATCCTCTTTTTGATACAATGTTTGTTTTCCAAAATATTAATAACTTCGAGCTTGAAATTGAAGGTTTAAAGTTTAGTCCATATGAATTTCCTGCTAAAACAGCTCAATTTGATATTAATCTTGAATGTCGGGAGATGGACAATCGTTTGGAGTTCAAGTTTCAGTATGCTACAAGAATATTTAGAAAATTGACAATAGAAAGATTTGCAGAACATTTTTGTAATATTATTAAAGAAGTTATTAATAATCCAGAAATTAGGATCGGGGATATAGAGGTTCTTTCAGAAAAAGAAATGCAACAGATAATATATGATTTTAATGATACCAAAACAGATTTTCCAAAGCATGTTACTATTCATCAATTGTTTGAAGAACAGGTATCTAAATCACCAGAAAAAATAGCTTTAAAATTTGAAGAGAAAGAAATGACCTACATAGAGTTAAATGAAAAAGCAAATCAATTAGCAAGATTTTTGCGAAACAAAGGTGTTAAACCTAATACTATTGTAGGAATATGTGTTGAACGTTCTTTTGAGATGATTATTGGTCTTCTGGGAATTTTAAAAGCTGGAGGAGCTTATCTGCCAATTGATCCAGATTATCCTATGGATAGAATTAATTTTACTTTAGAAGACAGTGGAACAAATATTCTTCTAACAACCACTAATCTAGTGAATGGTATAAAATTTGATAAAAAAATTATTTCTCTTGACGATAAATCATTATACCATGGAGATTGTTCTAATTTTGAAAATATCAATAATCCTGCTGATCTCGCCTATATAATCTATACTTCTGGGACAACTGGAAGACCAAAAGGTGTAATGATTGAACATCGGAATGTAGTCAGGTTGCTCTTTAATGATAAATGTTTATTTGATTTTGATAGTCAGGATATTTGGACGATGTTCCATTCGTATTGTTTTGATTTTTCAGTATGGGAGATGTATGGTGCACTCTTATATGGTGGTAAATTGGTAGTAATTCCAAAAATGATTGCTAGAAATCCATCTCAATATCTAGAACTTTTAAAAGAAAAAAGTGTAACAATTTTAAATCAAACTCCATCAGCATTTTATAATCTGATTAATGAAGAGTTGCAACATCAAGATAGTAAGCTAGGATTAAGATATGTGATCTTTGGAGGTGAAGCTTTAAATCCACTTAAGTTAAAGGATTGGAAAGCAAAATATCCTTCAACAAAACTGATTAATATGTATGGGATTACAGAAACCACTGTACATGCAACATACAAAGAGATATCGGATTATGAAATTGAAATGAATATTAGCAATATTGGGAAACCAATACCAACTTTAACCTCATATGTCATGGATAAAAATATGAACTTATTGCCGATAGGAGTACCTGGTGAGCTATGTGTTGGTGGTGCAGGTGTAGCGAGGGGGTATTTAAATCGCCCTGAATTAACAGAACAAAAATTTGTTCTTAATCCACATGTTCTAGGGGAAAGAATTTATCGGTCTGGAGATCTGGTAAAACTATTAGCAAATGGTGATATGGAGTATTTAGGTAGGATTGATCATCAAGTAAAAATTAGAGGCTTTCGAATAGAGCTAGGTGAGATTGAAAGTCATTTATTGATACATGAAAGAATCAAAAATGCTGTTGTCACAGCTCTTACTGATCAAAATAATGTTAAATATATTTGCGCATATATAGTGGAAGTCAGAGAAGTTTCCATAGTAGAGCTAAGATCACACTTAGCAACAATCTTACCTGACTATATGATCCCACAATATTTTATAAAATTAGATCAAATACCTTTAACATCAAATGGTAAGATTGACCTAAAAGCATTACCAGAACCGACTGATAAGATTGTGACAGGAATCGAATATGTAGCTCCGACTAATGAAATTGAAGTAAAACTGGCTGACTTTTGGTCAGAAATATTAGCAGTAGAGAAAATCGGGGTGAATGATGATTTTTTCGCTTTGGGTGGACATTCTTTAAAAGCAATGCAACTATCACGAAAAGTATCTAAAGAATTCAATAAAGAACTTCCACTACGCATTATTTTCAGATTACCAACTATCAGAGATTTAGCGAAATATATTCTTGGAGAAAAAGAGGCCAGATATGTAAATATAAATGTTGTTGAAAAAAAAGAATATTACTCTCTTTCTTCTGCTCAAAAACGTCTTTTTGCACTAAATCAGCTTGAAGGTAATAATGTTTCCTATAATATGCCTAGTTTTATATACATAGTAGGAGAATATAGTCTAAAATTATGTGCAAACGTTTTCCTGAAACTAATTGAACGTCATGAGGTGTTAAGAAGCTCGTTTATCTTAATTGATGGAGAACCAGTTCAAAAAATTTATGATGATGTAGATTTTGATATAAGATATGCTGAAATTAATGAGAATGAAATCGCAAAAAGTGTTGAAAAATTTATTGAACCATTTGAACTAAGCCAAGCTCCATTATTGAGAGTAGAACTTTTGAAGATAAAAGATAGATCAAAACATTTGTTGATGATTGATATGCACCACATAATCTCTGATGGGTTTTCAATGGAGATAGTAATAGAAGATTTTATTCAATTGCATGATGGCAATGACTTACCTAAATTAAAGATTCAATACAAAGATTTTTCAGAATGGCAAAATAATTTTTTACAGTCTGAAGAAATCAGAACACAAGAAAAGTTTTGGCTAGATATCTTTAGTGAAGATATTCCAGTACTTAATATACCAACAGATTATCCTCGTCCTGCAGATATGGAGTTTGCTGGGATGGTAAGCAAGTTTAGGATCGAAAGAGAATTAGCCAGTCAATTAAAAGAGCTTGCAGCAGAGAGAGGAACAACACTATATATGATTTTATTGTCAGTATACAATATTTTATTGGCAAAATATGCTGGACAAGAAGATATAGTAATCGGCTCACCATTAGCTAATCGCTCACATCCTGATTTAGAGAAGATCATGGGAATGTTTGTGAATATGTTAGCGATGAGAAATTATCCTACGGATGATAAAACTTTTGCAGGATTTTTAGCAGAGGTCAAAGAGAATGCAGTATTAGCTTATGAGAATCAGGATTATCAGTTTGAAATGTTAGTAGAAAAATTAGGTTTAGAAAGAGATTTAAGTCGCAATCCATTATTTGATACAGTGTTTGTATTACAAAATCTTAACTTTGCCGGAAAAACCATCGGAAATTTAAAATTCACAGCTTATCCATTTGAAAATAAAATCGCCAAATTTGATCTAACTTTAAATGTAGTCGAAAATGATAATGGAATCGATTTTGATATTGAATATCGAACAAAATTATTTAAAGAAGATACCATCAAAAGATTGGCTGGTCATTATACTAATATAATCAGAGAGGTAGTTAAAAATCCGGAGTTAAGTATTAAAGATATTGAAATAATATCAGAAGAAGAGAAAAAGCAGATTCTCGAAACCTTTAATGATACAGCTAAGGATATCCCAACTGATAAAACTATATCACAGTTGTTTGAAGAACAGGTTGAGAGAACCCCTGATAAGTTAGCTTTAGTATTTGAGAATGAAAAAATTACATATCAAATCTTAAATCAAAAATCTAATCAACTTGCGAGAGTGTTAAGTGAAAAAGGAGTATTAGTCGATCAGATTGTAGGCCTTATAGTTGAGCAGAACATAGAGATGTTTGTTGGAATTTTAGCAGTTTTAAAAGCTGGTGGAGCTTATTTACCAATTGATCCAGCGTATCCAGTCGAGAGAATAAGATATATGCTTGATGACAGTCAAACATGTTTATGTCTAACTTCTACTGAATCGCTTAACAAAATAGATTTTACGGGTGAAATTATAAATTTAGATAATGAAGAGTTATACAAAAATGATGGTTCAAATCTAGAGATGATCAATCAAACTAATAATCTAGCATATGTGATCTATACTTCTGGCTCAACTGGTAAGCCTAAAGGAGTATTAATAGAACATCGCTCACTATTGAATTCAACATATTGGCATAATCGTTATTATCAAATTACCGAATCAGATCGAAGCACTAAATATGCAGGGTTCGGATTTGATGCTTCGGTTTTGGAGATATTCCCTTACATCATTGCGGGTGTTACGATCTATATCATCAGTGAAGAGATGAGATTAGATATTGAAAAACTTAGCAATTACTTTGAAGAAAATAAGATTACGATTAGTTTCTTACCTACACAGATTTGTGAACAATTTATGAGTTTAACAACATCTTCCTTGCGAAGATTGCTTACAGGTGGAGATAAGTTAAAATTATATACCCAGAAAAATTATCAAATCTTTAATAATTATGGTCCAACAGAGAACACCGTAGCAACAACAGCTTGTGAGATTACCGAAGATGATATTAATATTCCAATCGGTAAACCTATTTATAATACGCAAATTTATATTCTAGGAAAAAATAATCAACTACAACCGATTGGAATTCCAGGTGAGTTATGTATATCTGGTAAGAGTCTTGCTAGAGGATATTTAAACAGAGAAGAACTGACTAAAGAAAAATTTACGATTAATCCTATTACACAAGAACGAATGTACAGAACAGGTGACCTAGCAAGATGGCTTTCAGATGGAAGTATTGAATTTTTAGGTAGAATAGATCAACAAGTTAAGATTAGAGGAATAAGAATAGAACTTGGTGAGATTGAAAATCAAATATTGAGTCATGAAGCAGTTAAAGAAGTAGTGGTCGATAAATATGATGATAAGTATTTAGTAGCATATATTATTGGCGAAATATCAATATCTGAGCTAAAAGGTTATCTATCTAAAAAATTGCCTGACTATATGATTCCTCAATATTTTGTCACACTTGAAAACATACCATTAACTAGAAATGGCAAGGTTGATCGTAAAGCCTTACCTCGACCTGAGATAAAAAGTAATGTTAATGAATATATTGCTCCTCGAAATGAAGCAGAAGAGAGCTTGTCTAGAATATGGTCAGAAGTCTTGGAAGTAGAGTATGTGGGAATAAATGATAACTTTTTTGCGCTAGGTGGCGATTCAATCTTAGCTATTCAAATAGTAGCTAGAGCCAGTCAAAGAGGATTTAACATTACGGTTAAAGATATTTTTAGATATAAAATGATTATGAATCTTTTGGAAAACGTAGATTATCGTAAAAAGAAATTCACAATTTCTCAAGAAGATGTAGAAGGAGAAGTGTTACTGACACCTATTCAAAAGTGGTTCTTTGAGAAAAAATTTAGTCACCAAAACTTCTGGAATCAATCGAACATATTCATTATAAATAAAGATGTGGATTTAGAATTGCTGGAAGAAGTGTTTAGAAAACTTATCAAAGTTCATGATGCTTTAAGGATGGGATATAAGTTCGAAGGAGATCAGATTATCCAGTTTAATCGTAGAAATGATGAAATTAATTTTGAATTAGACGTGATAGAGTTAGTAGATTATTCTTATGAAATTCAAAGAGAGAAAATCAAACAGATCAGCGAAGAACTTCAGAATAATTTGGACTTAGAAACTAATTTATTAGTTAAAGCAGTTATTTTTGATCTTGGTAATAATGGAAAAAGATTATTTATTCCTATCCATCACTTAGTAATTGATGGTGTATCCTGGAGAATAATTTTAGAAGATTTAGAAGAACTATATAATTCTAAGCTTCAGAAAGATCTTCCACTAAAAACAACTTCTTTTAAAGAGTGGAGTTATAAGTTAAATGAATACGTTAAAGAAGAAACTATCGACATAGAGTACTGGGATAATATAGATATTTCAAAAGTTAAATCATTAGCTACTACAGAATTTGGGCATAATTTTTGGAAGGATTTCAAAAGAAAAGCCATTCAATTAGATGAAGTCCAAACTGAAAAACTCTTAACTAAGGTTAACTTTGCTTATAATACTGAGATTAATGATATTCTCTTGACCGCTTTAGCTAATTCATTAATGGAAGTGATGAAATCTGAAAATCTGTTATTGACTTTAGAAGGACATGGAAGAGAAGAAATATTTGAAAATGTAGATATCTCAAGAACAGTAGGCTGGTTTACTAGTGAATGCCCTGTTTATTTTGAAAGACAGGAGAATATTGAGAAATCAATCAAATATGTTAAAGAAAATCTTCGTAAGATACCGAAGATTAACTATGGAATCGCAAGATATTTGCAGAATCAGTCAAAATTGCAACAATTGAATCCTGAGATTTCGTTTAATTACTTGGGGCAGTTTGATGGAATCATTGCAAAAAACGATAATAGCATTCTTTCATACTGCAACGAGGAGATCGGAACAGGAATTCATTATGAAAATAGTCATGTTAACTTAATTGATGTCGTAGGATTGTGTATGAATGGCAGGTTGGAATTAAGAGTAGACTATAACTCTAAGTATATTGAGGATAACTTGATAGCAGAATTTCAGATGCTCTATAAAGAACAGTTACTCAATTTGATCGAACATTGTGTCAATAAAACTGAGCCTACTGTAACCCCTTCTGATTTTGGAGTAGAGAATTTATTTGATCTTGAGGGATTTGAACTTTTAACGAAAAGGCATAGCAATATTTTAAAGATTAATCCACTCACCCCAATGCAGGAAGGAATGTTGTTTCACAGTTTATCTAATGAAAAGGGAACTAATTATTGTGAACAAATTGGCTATTTTATAGAGGGAGATATTGCTATAGAATTGTTTAAAAAGGCATGGTCAATAACCCTTAGTCGTCATGAAATATTTAGGACTGAGTTTGTTTGGAAAGAGTCTAAAAAACCAGTTCAAATAGTTTTGCAGGATAAAGATGTAGAGATACACGAGCATGATATATCAGATAAAGATAGTATTGAGCAGAATAAATATATTCAAGATTTCAAAGATAGAGATATGAGTGAAGGTTTAGATATTAATAGTGGAGTTTTAAATCGCATATCTTTAATAAAACTATCAGAGGAGAAATATTACGTTTGTTGGTCTTTCCACCATATCTTATTAGATGGTTGGAGCGTGCCAATAGTTAATCAATCTCTTTTAGAAATATATTCTATTTTAAAGAAAGATACCAATTTGCCACCTAAGCCAGCAGTGGATTTTAGCGATTATTTAGAATGGTTTAATAAGCATGATCGGAAAAAAAGTCTTACATTTTGGAAAAGTTATTTGCATGATTTTATAGAACCGACACTTCTACCAGTTACTAGAAATTTTAGCGAAACAGAGATTATATCAGAAGCAGAAACATTGCAAATGGAATTTGATCAGGAAAGAACTGCGAAGATCAATCAGTTCTGCCAGAAAAATAATATAACCATGAATGTCCTGATTCAAACTGCTTGGGGAATTTTACTTCAGAGATATAACAATACACAAGAAAGCTGCTTTGGAATGACAGTCTCTGGCAGACCTGGAGAGATAGCTGGAGTTGAAAAGATAGTCGGATTGTTTATCAATACACTTCCAGTAGTAACTAGGAACAAGGAAGATTATACAGTCAAAGAAATGTTAGCTGATATAAATCGTGAACTTGTGGAGATTAGAGAACAAAGATATATTTCATTAGCAGAAATACAAAAACTAAGTAATATAGATAATGCTTATCCGTTATTTAATACACTTTTTCTATTTGAAAATTATCCTTTCAGTGAGCTGGAACTAAAAGATATTGGTTTCAAAATCTCTTTTGATTTTACTTATTCATTATCTAACTATGATCTAGCAGTTGTAGTGTGGAGTAATCAAACAACTATAGTGAAATTGACATATAACACACAATTATTTAGTTCTAATGAAATAAATCTTATCTCTCAGCACTTGAATAATTTAATCGCACAATTGGTTCAGAATTCTGAATTACTTCTTTCAGAAATTGAGATGATTGGAGAAGATGAGAAACAGGAGTTGTTAGTTGCCTTTAACGATACAAAAATAAACTATCCGCAAGAAAAGACAATTCAGCAATTATTTGAAGAACAAGTAGAAAGAACACCGGAGAATATAGCGGTTATAGGTGAAGATGAAAAATATACCTATCGCCAAATAAATGCAAAGGCAAATTATCTGGCAAGTATTTTGAGAGATAAAGGTGTTAGTCAGTCACCGGTAGGAATTTTGGTTGAGCGCTCAGCCCAGATGGTGATTGGGATATTGGGTGTTTTAAAGGCAGGAGGTGTTTATCTGCCAATTGACTTAGAATATCCAGATGAACGAATTAAGTACATGCTTGATGATTCAGGAACAAAGATTCTTTTAACCCAATCTAAATTACAAAAAGCCAATAGTTTAGAGATTGAACGATTGTATCTTGATAATCTTCAATATACTGAAAATTGTCCTAATACTCATCAAGTTAATAGTCATAGGGATCTTGCTTATATTATCTATACTTCAGGTTCTACTGGAAAACCTAAGGGGGTAGCGGTTGAACACCAATCATTAGTTAATTATCTAAGTTGGTTTATTAGTCAGGCTAAAATAAGGGCAGAAGATTCTTCAATTATGCTCTCATCTTATGCTTTTGATTTAGGCTATACGGTATTTTGGTCAACTTTAGTAAGCGGAGCTAGTCTACATATCGTTTCAGATAATCTATACAAAGATGGTAATTTGTTGATTGATTATCTGGCTAAAAACTTGATTACTCTAATCAAGCTAACACCAACTATGTTTAATATGTTGATCAATAGTCCTAAATTTATAGATAGTTCAAGTTTGAGTGCTCTCAGAATGATTGTTTTGGGTGGGGAGAAAATTAGAGTAAATGATTTGGAAGTATATCTTAAAAAATATCCAAAAATAGTATTTATGAATCATTATGGGCCAACGGAAACTACAATTGGTTGTTTGAGTAAAATGATTGATCAGAAAAGTTTTTCGACTTTTGCTAAGAGGCCGACAATCGGTAGGCCGAACAGTAATATGCAGGCATATATTTTAAATCAAAATAATCAGCTGCAACCAGTAGGGGTTATTGGAGAATTATGCATTTCTGGTGATGGATTGGCTAGAGGATATATTAATAATCAGTTACTAACTGAGGAACGTTTTATCGAGAACCCATTTATTGATAATCCTTATGGGATTATCTTGGGAGAAAGATTGTATAAGACAGGTGACCTTGCCAGATTTCTAGTAGACGGTTCTGTAGAGTTTGTCGGGAGAATAGACCATCAGATTAAGATAAGAGGATTTAGAGTTGAAGTTGGAGAGATAAGAAAGCATTTATTGAGTTATTCGTCTGTTAAAGATGCAGTGATTATTGATAATGAAGATGCAGATGGTAATATCTATCTTACAGCTTATATTGTTGCAGATGAAGAAGTGACTGTTTTGATGATGAAAAACTTTTTGGGAAGAGAATTGCCTGAATATATGATTCCAGCTTATTTTGTTCAATTAGAAGCTCTGCCGATGACCGCAAATGGTAAACTAGATCGGGGTAGATTACCTTCGCCACTTGAAAATATTAATTTAGAATCAAAATATGTGGCACCGACAAACCAGATTGAAGAGAAAATCGCTAATATTTGGTCAGATTTATTGAGAATAGAGCAGATTGGAATTCATGATAACTTCTTTGAACTTGGAGGACATTCTATAAGAGTGATACAGTTTGCCTCCAGGTTGTATAGAGATATGGATATAGAGATGTCTTTATTAGCGATTTTTAAAATGCCGACGATTAAAGAAATTGCTGATCATATTAAAGATATAGAACAGAGTAGTTATATATCTATTGAAAAGACGG
>JAGMES010000109.1 GCA_023128035.1 Halanaerobiales bacterium
CTCTTGTGCGACTACTTTTTGTGGACTAATCATATAATACATTGTAAAGCTTTTAATAATTTTTCTTCTTGCCCAGGTAATAATGTTCTAAAATCAAAGATTAATTCATCACCTTGAATACGACAAACTACAGGTATTTTACCTACCCTAAGTTTGATGCCAGCATCACTGGTTGAAATATTCGAAAGTTTCAACGCTAAAAGATAGGTAGGAATTTTTTCTAAAGGTAGGCTACCTCCTCCTACCATTGAGCTACCTTCTAACAGTCTTCCTTCAATGCTAGGGTAAAGTTCCACCAACCGTTTTAGAAATGCTTCTTCACGTTGATGAATCTCCTCTGGAGTCAAGCTTATCATTCTCAATGTAGGAATCTCTCTCATTGCTTCTTTTTCATTTAAGTAATGTTTAAGGGTTACTTCTAAAGCTTTCAGAGTAAACTTATCTACCCTTAATGCCCGTGTCAGCTGATTTCTCTTGAGACGGTTAATATATTCCCTATTTCCAATAATAATGCCCGCCTGTGGGCCACCTAAGAGCTTATCCCCACTAAATGAGATTACATCAACACCTGCTAATACAGTTTCCTGGACAGTTGGTTCATGAGAAACTCCATACTTTTCTAAATTAACCAATACACCACTACCTAAATCTTCATAAACAGGTAATTGATATTCTTTAGCCAGTTCAACCAGATCTTGGTTTTCAATTGATTCGCTAAAGCCTACAATCTGATAATTACTGGTATGTACTTTTGCTAAAAGAGCTGTCTCTTCACTTATCCCATCCTCATAGTCAAAAAGATGAGTTTTATTAGTGGAACCCACTTCAACAAGTGAACATCCACTGGCTTTCATCACTTCATGCATTCTGAAAGAACCACCAATTTCTACTAGTTCACCACGGGAAACGATCACCTCTTTATCCTTGGCAAGTGTATTCAAAATTAAAAGTACAGCTGCTGCGTTATTATTTACTACCATAGCATCCTCAGCACCCGTAACTCGACACAACAAATCAGTTACAAGAGAATAGCGACTACCCCTTTTTCCTTCCTCAAAATCATATTCTAAATTAGAGTAAGTTCGTGCAATCTCAGCCAAACCTTCTGCTGCTTCATTACTCAGAACTGCCCTTCCCAAATTAGTATGAAGAATAGTTCCAGTTACATTAATCACATTTTTTAATCGTGGGGCCATATAGTTTAATATTACATCACTAATCTCTTCAGCTAACTTATCTACCGAAAGATTAATTTTGGATAAGTCGATGGTTTCTTGTAAAATACCCTGTCGTTTTTCATTTAAAACTTGATTTACCAGATCTACAACTAAATCTTGAGGATATTCTGCTAAAATCAATCTTATTTTTTCTGACTCTAGTATCCGGTTCACCGCTGGAATCTTTCGTAAAATATTTTGTTTCACTTCTATGACTCACCTCCAATTTCCCGGGTAATAAATTCTATTTAGTTCCTACTTTTATTAGCATACCCACAATCATAATTATTTCTACATTGTTTGTGTTTATCCTGCTAGTGCTAAGGGATTTTTATCTATGGTATAAAATTATTTAATGAAATCTATGAAATTTTCACTAAAACTGAACAGGAATTTGAAGACAAACGTCGAAACCATAAAAATATAAAACTATTGCATTTTTATACCATTTTAAAATCCCACTACTTATTTTCGAATCATATAATTACTAAAATACTAACTTTCTATAATTGAAAGGAGGTAAAAAGATGTTCAAATTTAAAAAGTTAAAAACTAAACTCATTGTTATAATCGGACTTCTTATTTTTATTTTTTTTACAATAATACATATGTTTTTTTCAAGTCATTCTCGAAATATAGCTAAAGAGTTTTCTTTTAAAGAAACAGAAACTACCGCTAAGGGATACGGAGAATATGTTCGAGCTGAGATAGAAATTGCTTTAGATTCTGCAAGAACATTAGAACAAACTTTTGAAGGTATGAAGACAATTAAAAATCTAGATCGAGAAATTTTTAATAATATTTTAAAAAATATTATTAAAAGAAATCCAGATTTCATTGATGTCTGGACATGTTGGGAACCTGATGCCCTAGTTGGTAAAGATCAAGAGTTTATTAATGCAATAGGGCATGATAAAACAGGTAAATTTATCCCTAAATGGCATAGAGATGATAATAAAATTAATGTTAAACCTCTTCTCGAATATGATATACCTGGTGCAGGAGACTATTATTTGCTTTGTAAAAATTCTAACGAGTAAACAATTATAAATCCATATTTTGATGAGATAGGAGGAAATCAAGTTCTAATAACCACAGTCTCTGTTCCTATTATCGTTAACGATAAATTTATTGGTGCTGTTGGAATAGATATTTCCCTTGATAATTTCCATAAAATTGTTCAAAACTTAAAACTCTTTGATACCGGGTATGGTGCAGTTATTTCAAACAACGGTATTTATGTTGCCCATAAAGATGATTATCATTTAGGTCAAGATATAGGCAATACTGAGGAAAGAATAAAAGCCAAAGAAGCGATCAAAGCAGGTAGACCGTTTAAAATAACCCTTAGATCAAATTCTCTAAAAAAAAACGTATATAGAGTTTTTACCCCAATAACAATAGGAAAAACGAATACACCTTGGTCTTTTGCTACAAGTGTTCCAGTTGATGAAATTTTAAAAGAAGCAAATTATATTGAAAATGTCACCATGCTTATAGCGTTAGTTTCTATGATAGTAATACTTGTTGTTCTCTATTTCGTAACAACTTCTATCGTTAAACCTATTAATAACACAATCGTCATGTTAAAAGATATTGCTGAAGGAGAAGGCGATTTAACCAAAAAACTTGAAATTGATTCACATGATGAAATAGGAGAGTTGGCAAAATGGTTCAATATATTTATCGAAAATATTAGAAAAGATATGGTTACAATGTTCACGAACTCAGCTGAAATAGAAGCTTCAGCACAACAACTTTCTGCTACAGTGGAAGAAATTGCCGCTCAATCTCAAAATATAAATTCTAACACTCAAGAAATTGCAGCTGGTATGGAAGAGACAAGTGCTTTATCCGAAGAGATGGCAGCTACTGCAGAAGAAGTAAATATGATCGGTAAAAATCTTCTCACTAAAGTTGAAGAAGGAAACACTGTTATAAAAGAGATTAAAAACAGAGCTAAAAAATTAAAAGAAAATGCAGAGCAATCAAGAGAAATGACTAAAACAATATCTCAAGAAAAAAATAGTAATATTACAAAAGCTGTTGAAAATGCAAAAGTTGTAGAGCAGATCGAAAAGATGGCCGGAGTTATTTCTTCTATCGCGAAGCAGACCAATCTCTTGGCATTAAACGCAGCAATTGAGGCAGCACGAGTTGGAGAAGAAGGAAAAGGTTTTGCAGTCGTGGCTGATGAAATTCGTGAATTGGCAGAACAATCTTCTAAAACTGTTTCCGAGATTAACCAACTCACTAAACATGTACGTGATGCTGTTCAAGATCTATCTCAAAACGCAGAAAATATCTTACAATTTATTGACGGAAAAGTTTCAGATGATTATGATATGTTAGTTGAAACTAGTTTACAATACTATAAAGATTCTGAAGATATTAGTGAATTATTCGATGATTTCAAAACTAATGCTGATAATATTTCTTCAATGACTACACAAGTTAAAGAAGCAATTGATTCGGTTTCGGTTTCTATAGATCAGTCTACTTCTAATACCCAAGAAATTTCTAATAATGCAAATGAAACTGCGACTGGAATTGAAGAGATTGCTAAAGTAGCACAAGCTCAATCTGAATCAGCTCAAGAATTACATACCTTGGTGCAAAAATTTAAGGTATAAACAATTAGTGTAAAAGCCCACCTGTTAAAAAGGTGAGCTTTTTCTTGTTTTACTCTTCTTTCATCTCACCAATCTTTACATTCAGTACTTTCAACTCTTGATCTGAAAGAACTAATACCTTAACTTCAGCACCAATTCCTTTTTTTTGAATTATTCTTCTAAGATCATCCATTCCAGTAATTTTGTCACGATCAATTTCAAGGATGATATCTCCATCTTTCATGCCAGATTTTTCTGCAGGCCCATCTTCCACAACCCGATGAACATAAACTCCTCCTTTTCCATTAAATCCAAAGTAGTTTCTCAAAGTTATTTCTGGAACATCTTGACCCATTATTCCAATATATGGTCTTTTTATATATCCATATTTGATTAAATTCTCGCTAATCTCTTTAGCAGTGTTAATTGGGATCGCAAATCCCAAACCCTGTGCATCACCTATAATCGCGGTATTGATTCCAATTACTCTCCCTTGACTATCTAATAGTGGGCCACCACTATTACCAGGATTGATGGATGCATCTGTTTGAATAATATTTTCCAACTCTGTTGAGTGTCCATTACGACTCTGGCCCTGAATTGTCCGTCCCAAGGCGCTAACCACACCTGTAGTAACTGTATTTTGAAATTTCATATCATAGGGTGTCCCGATTGCTATCGTCAACTGTCCTACCTGTAGATCATCTGAATTTCCTAATGATACAACTGGTAAAGTAGCCTTCTTAGCATCTAATTTTAATATCGCTATATCAGTTTGAGGGTCACTACCAACAAGTTCTGCTGTAAATTCACGTCCATCAGTTAAGATAACCTTGATCTCTTCTGCACCTTCAATAACATGATTATTTGTTAAAACAAATCCTCGTTTATCGAAGATAAAACCTGAACCCAAACCTTCTATAGGTTGTTCATAACTTCCATAAAAATAATCATACCCTTTAACTATATTCGTGACTTGAATACTTACTACCGCAGGGCCAACACTTTTAACAGCATTTATTACTGCCTGCTCTTGTGGAACAATTAGAACTTGATCTTCTGCATTTGCCTGATTTACATTCCTTGGTGGAAAACCTCCAATTCCTGCAAGTACCAATAAACCGATAATGAATAGCCCAATAATTGGAGCATAACGTTTCTTCATTCGAATCATCTCCTTTATCAATTTTCTGATAATTATCAAAGTTGCAGACTTATAATATAAGTTTACTAACTTTGATTAAAATTTACTCAGAAATTTTCACGAAAATATAACGAAAAGGAGGTGAGAATATGAATAAAGGTAATAGCCCAATAGGTCGAGTTAAATGTGTTGTTGATTCTTGTAAATATTATGATTACATTAAAAAAGAAGGTTCTCCATTAAGAGATCCTTCTTCCAGATAATTTTATCATTTTACGCTTCTATATCAAACCCGTCTCCTAGTGTTCTTGTTGGTAATTTTCCACCATGAAACAACCTATATACTAAATCTTTAATATATGTTATTATAGAAAATTCTGCTAACTCCATAACCTTAAGATAGTCCTCTTTAGGAATAACCTTAATAAGTTCTTCTACTTCAAAAGTTTTCCAGACTATTTTTAAAACTTTTCTAATCTCTTTAGGTGTAACTTTAAGTGTGAATATTTTTTCACATATGAGAGGATCTATAATCTTAAAAAGACCAATAAATTTATCTAACATAGTAGCATTAGCATTAGATAAGAAATGGGTGATTAACTGATTCAAAAGGATCTGTGACTTATCATAAGTTTCCATATCAACTAAACTATATAAGCTATGCTGATCAAGTTTATCTTCCTTAAATAATTTTATTAAACTCTTAGAATATTGTTTATAATTATTTAATATAAAACCCATTCCCCAACCACAAGGAGTTGTCCAACAACCAGCATCACCAATAAAATCTACCCGATCTCTTGCTACTCTTTGAGTCAATCCACCAGATGGATAATAACCATATTTCACTTCTTCAACCTCTATATTATGAAAATTTTTAGTAGAGTCTTCTTTTCGAATAATATGTTCAAATTCTTTTTTCATAAAATCAAGAGGCATTTTATCTTTCCTAAGATATAAGATAAGTGTAAAAGATGTATCTTTATCCAAAATCTCATACTCAAAAACAGGTCTTCCATTTCTTAACGAAGCATTTTTGTCAACATTTGTATCCTCAAAGGTCTGCCACAACATGTAATCTCCGACTTCCATATTTTTGACTCCACCAGGATGTTTGCCTATATATCCATACACAGACCACCAATAATATTGCTTTGGTTCAATCTCGTATTTTTTTAATATCAAAGAATCATAACCAGATGCATCTATAAGTAATTTACCTTTAAATTTTCCTTGCAAGGTTTCCACTGTTACAATGTCGTCCTCAACTAAATGATTCTCAAATTGACAATTTTCCATAACATCAGAATTATTTTTCAGAATTACATCTTTCCAATATTTAAGAATTTCTTTTTCCTTAATATAAGGATATCGATCAAATAACTTCACCTTCCAGCTAAAGGGAGTACCTGTATAAGTATTTGTTAAAAATCTTCTGACTCCTCCATAAGTGAATTGAACAATATCTTCATTCTTTTCAACTACATCTTTTGGATCAAACCAACTTTTTCTTGTGTTTCGAATCTCACCTTGTTCAATTACTAAAACCTTCAATTCTTTACTTAACTCTGAGCCAACACTTAAACCTGCAGGACCTCCTCCAACAATAATAACATCATACATCTTATCTGAGTTCAATTCCACACCCCCGTAATAATTTTCTACTCTTCATCAACCTTAAATTGCGAAATGAGTCTATACAATTCTTTAGATTCTAAAGCTAGTTTCTGTGTAGTACTTTCGCTAGATGAAGAATTAACTTTATGCAATGTACTTACTACTTCCTCTGTTGCTGCAACCTGTTCTTGAACCAAAGCTGAAACATGAAGTGACATCTCATTTAAATTATTTATTGAAGTCATAATAGCCTTACTTTCATTTGCCTGTTTATCTGTAGCTGTAGCAATTTCATTTACCATATTTGTAGTGGAATTAATTGCTTCATAAATCTCATCAAAAGCAGTACCTGTTTTCTTAACAAGTTCAACTCCTGCTTCAACTTTTTCCAGACTTGTTTTAGTTGTCTCAACAGATCTAATTGCTATTTCTTGAATATCTTCTACAAGTTTTGTAATTTCTTTAGCTGATAGATTACTTTCTTCAGATAATTGGCTAATCGAATCTGCAACGACACCAAATCCCAAGCCATGCTCACCAGCCCGTGCAGCTTCAATAGATGCATTTATAGCTAGCATATTTGTTTGTCTGGCAATGCCACTAATCATATTTACAATCTTCTCAATTTGAATAACTGATTCGCCCATATGTTCAATTGTTTTAACGAGTTTAATCATCTCTTCATGAATATAATCCATTTCATGAATTGTATCAGTTACAATTTCTTTTCCCTGTTTTGAAATATCTACTGTCTTATTACTCTGATTACTTGCACTCATAGAATTATCTACAATTTTCAAGATAGAAGCATCCATCACATTCAATGAATTCGTTACTTCTGCAATTGTCTCACATGTATCTTCTGCACTAATAGCTATTTTGTTTGCAGCATCACCCATCTCAGTCATGGCAGATGTTATATTATCTATATTTAATACCAATCTTTCTGCAGAAGAATCCAGATGATTTGCTCCCAATCTAATTCTTACTATTACATCATGAATTTTATCGACAAATAGATCACACCAGTGCTTTAAAATTCCAATCTCATCTTTTGAACTAATGTCAATCGTTTTTGATAAATCTCCTTCAGATATAACTTTAAACATTTCAGTAGTATCTTCTATCGGGCTTATCAACTGCTTGGATAACATTTTCAGATTGATAACCACAATTATTAAACATAAAATTCCAATAACAATATTCTTCGTTATCATTGTTTGAAAAAGAGTTTCAAAATCTACTAAACCAAAACTCGACATAACGACCCCTAGGTTTAACATAATGATAACAATACCTACTCCAAAAGCATTACAAAGCAAGTTAATATATAACTTTCCTTTTACTGAGAGAAACTTATGATTCTCTGATATAGGAATTGATGAAGTCCATTTTTCAATTAAGATAACTGTGCCTACAAAAAAAGGTAGTGCGTACACGAATGTGAATGCGAATCCTAAGGCAATCCCCATAATTTTTTCACTGACAGTAAAAAAATTCTCAACCAATACTAACGAAGATGCACCCGATGTGGCATATATCATAACATGATAAATAAACATTTTGGGTAATTGAGATACAATTTTTTGAGCTTTGCCCAGTTCATCCTGTTTAGGATACTCCAGATAATTAGAAAGAAACTTTAATTTTCTGATAAGATATGTATTCATAAGAGGAAAATATACAATTACAAATAACATCCATAATCTAAGAGTTGTAAAGGATAGAATTAATTGTTCTGTTGACATAAAGCCATAAAACCATAAACTAAAAAAATAAATAATTGTCGGTACAAGAACACCAACATTAAATCCCAATATTATTTTGGTTTTGAGATTTTTCATGCCTAATATCCCCCTTCATTTCTACATTCCATTTTTCATATTAACTTATCTCTTTAAAGTAAGCAAAAATGTCTTTTCATGTTTATATTTCTACAAAAGTAGTTTAAATTCCTTCACAAATTACACAAATATCTATTAAAATAATTATTATAATAAAGATAAATTTCTTTGTAATTATAAGACTACTTTCTTCATTACCTAAGTTCTTATATCTTCAATATACCAATTAAAAAGCCAACTACGTATAGTTGGCTTTTTAAATCTTTTTAATTTTTAACCTTGCACAATTACAGTACCTTTATTATTAGTAATAGCTTCTAAAGCATTATCTAAAGAAGCAATAATCGCACGTTCTCCACCTTGTTCAATATTAATAACGATCGTAAGATACAAGTTCAGTTAACGGTTTATGCTCTGGCATTGCTAGATTTTCTACAGGGTACCCTACAGGTAATAAACAAACTACATTTACATCTGCAGGAATTGCTAATAACTCTTTAACTTTAGCTTCATCAAAAGATCTAATCCAGCAAGTACCCAAACCTTCACTAGCTGCAACCAGTGAGATATGATCTACAACGATAGTAGCATTCATATCCTTCGGTTCTTTACTTGAACATGCTACTATAACAACTGGAGCATCACCAATGAAATCTTGTGCGCATGCCTCATTTACCTTTTTTCTCATCTCTGCATCTTTAACAACAACCAGTTTCCACATTTGTTTATTATTACCGGTAGGTGCTAACTGACCTGCTGTCAAAAGTTTTTGCAAAATTTCATCATTAATCGGCTCATCTTTATAATCTCTAATACTTCTTCTTGTACGAATCGCTTCCATTATATCCATTTGATTCACCTCACACAAGTTTTTTATAAACCTAATCTTCTAAAGAAGCCTTGTCATAAGGAATTCTGCGTGAAGGCTCAAATTGACTTTTTGCTTCTTTTAAAATTTCTTTATAAATACCAATATGGCGATCTTCAAGATGGTCAAAGATCATCGGTGATTTAACACCATAGCTAACGTATTTAAGTGGTTCTGGATCTAACTTTGTAGCAACAACCTCTTCTGTTCCACGACCCAAAGCTAACTTTTGAGCAATCGGACTAATGATCATACTATGACCGAAGTAATAGTTTTCACCTGCATCTGGACCAATTGAGTTAACAGCCACAAAATATACATGGTTATCATAAGCACGAGCCATGTTAGTCATCTCCCAGATATCATAGCTTCTTAAGAGAGCCGCTGGGCGTACAATAACTTCTGCACCTTTTACAGCTAACAGACGGCTTAATTCTGGGAAGTCACCATCATAACAGATTATCATACCAATCTTACCAAGTTTAGTATCATATACTTCTGCTGAAGTTCCAGGAGTACACCATCCGCCTCCAGCTTTCCGCTCTGTTGGGAATGGATGTGTCTTACGGTATACACCTACAATTTCACCTTCTGGGCCAATTAAAGCTGATGAATTATAAACACAGCCTCTAGATAGGCCACGCTCATATGTTGGTAATACTACATAAACTCCATGCTTCTTAGCTGCTTTAGCTACAGGATCAGTTAAACGACCTGGAATAGTATCTACAAGATCCCATAACTCTTCTGCAGACATATTTGGAGTAAAACCAGTAGTAATTGTCTCAGGAAATACAATCAATTCAGCTTCATTTTCTTCCACGGCTTTATCTATCCATTGCACAATTTTAACTAAATTTGCTTCTACATCATTTGGTTTAATGGCAATTTGCACACCTGCTGCTACAAATTCTTTCATCTATGTGCCCCCTTTTTTTATAGGTACTTAATCTTTAAAAAAGGGGCTGGAAGGATGCTCCCTATGGGAAGATTCCCTCAGTCCCTTTTTTAATCAAAACTAATTACTCTTCAACTAATTAAGCTTCCATGTCAAAAGCAACAACCCGGCAGATGCAGGACTCGCCATCAACAAATCTCCATGGGAAGCAACCAATTGTCATTCTTCTATTAAGAATTTTGTCAACATCCCCACCAATATTCTCAACATGGATAATACCATGTGGGAACAATTTGGTGTGCATTAATTGACGATCATCTGGTGAAAAGATATCATCGATAGATTTACCTAATTTTGCTTCCATTTCTTCAGCCAAATCTGGACGAAGTTTACGAATTACAGTGTTCATTGGGTGATCAGCAGAACCACAGTCAACACCGATCCAACGGATTTTCATCTTCTTACACCAATCAGCAAATTCACCTATTGGTCCTGGATGTTTACACATATAAGCTTCTTCATCAGCTTCTGGTTGATCATAAGCATACTTGCTGTAACCAGTATAGATAACGAGAATATCGCCTTCTTTAACTTCTACTCTATCAGTGATATCTTTGGAAGTATAAATTCCGTATTCACCGATATGGCTTAAGTCAACGATAACACCTTCATGTACTAAGTCTTCCAATGGAATACTAGCAATGTCACGACCAGCAGTCCAGAAATGACGCTCTCCATCTAAATGAGTACCAACGTGGTTACTAGTAGAAATTATCTGGCCATTTACTCTTTCAGTAGAAAGTCTTTTAAAATATTTTACTTCAAGTGGCGCATAAGTTGGCCATGGTGGAGTGTTAATGCTTAATGGTTGAGTCAGATCATACATTTTCATGCTAAAATCTCTCCTTTAAAATAATATTTTATTTTGAATGGAAGGTCAAGAGCAAACCTTGACCCCATTAGCAAACATTACCCCAGAAAACGTTTAAGAATTTCTTCATTATGCTCTCCTAATTCAGGAGCGGATTCCCGTACTATTTCATCTTCAAAAGAAGACATTTTAATCGGGTTACCTGCCATAACTACTTTACCAGCCACAGGGTCATTAGCTTCTACTAGCATGTGACGAGCTTCAATCTGTGGATGTTCAAAGAGTTTATCAACTGTATTGATCGGCCCAACTGGAATATTTGCATTATCCAGAAGTTCGATCCATTCAGCAGAAGTTTTTTGAGCAATAATCTCATCCATAATCTTTTTAATCTTTTCATAGTTCTCAGTTCTTGCTGCATTGGTCGCCAGTTCTGGATCTGTAATTAAATCTTCTCTACCAACAGTTTCACAGAACATAGCCCAGAGTTTATCATTACCAATAGCAACTATTACCCAATCATCAGAAGCTTTGAATGCTTCAAAAGGAGTAATTGAAGGATGACGTGCACCTAATGGTTTTGGTGCAACTCCCGTTGTTGTATAACGAGCAATAGCGTTCTCAAGAATTGCTACTTGAGAATCCAACATAGAAACATCAATCTTTTGCCCTTCTCCAGTGAACTCACGACGGTAAAGAGCAGAGCAGATACCGATTGCAGTAAACATACCTGCATTGATATCACCAATTGATGCTCCTACACGAGTAGGTGCTCCACCTGGTTGTCCAGTAATACTCATGATTCCTCCTGCAGCTTGTACAATCATATCATAAGCTGCTTTTTTGGAATGTGGCCCAGTATGACCAAAACCAGAACTTGCAGCATAGATCAAGCGAGGGTTGATTTTTTTCAATTCTTCGTATCCAAAACCCAGTTTTTCCATGGTTCCAGGACGGAAGTTTTCAGTTATAACATCCACTTTTTTAACCAATTCAAGGAAAATTCCACGATCTTTTTCATCCTTTAGATTAAGTGTAATACTTTTCTTACCGCGATTTAGACTGATAAAGTAAGCACTTTTACCATTAACAAATGGTCCAAATGTCCGAGAATCATCTCCAACTTCAGGACGCTCCACTTTAATTACCTCTGCACCAAGATCCGCAAGGATCATGGTGCAGTAAGGGCCTGCTAAAACTCTAGTAAGATCGAGAACTACTACATCTTTTAATGGCTTATTGTTTGCCACAGTTCTCATCCTCTCTAATTCTTAATTCTCAATTCTTAATTACTTAGATTGCAGCATTTCCGCTATTGCAGCATTTCCGCAAAAGCTACCAAAGCATCTTCAAAACATTTCTTTGGAGGACGAACTAAACCAGCACCAACTTGACCTACACCAGCATCTTTATGTGCAATACCTGTGTTGATGATTGGTAAAATACCAGTCTCCATAACTTTTCTGATATCAACACCAGTTGGAGTACCTCTAAAGTCGAGTGCACCAATGCGATATACATTATTTTCAGCTAAAGTAATCTCATACATGGACTTAGAATACTTGATTGCATCATCTGGGCTACCACCAACAAATTGAGTAATCGCTGGAGATGCAGCCATAGCAAAACCACCAATACCAGTGGTTTCAGTGATTACACTGTCACCTACATCAGGGTTAGCATCTTCTGGACCATATCCTGGAAAGAAGAGACCATCGATAATCTCAGCAGGAGCATTAAACCAACGATCACCTAAACCACTTACTCTAATACCAAATTCTGTACCATTACGAGCCATTGCAGATACTAATGTACTATTTTCAATACCATGTGCTGGATCTAATGTAGATTTACAAGCAGGCATTGTCAGATTCAAGAAGAAATGGTCATTGCTATTTAAGAATTCAAAAATAGCAGCAATTGTCTCATTGTCGTACCCTGATGTGACTAAACCTGGAGCTAACTTACGGATTAAAAGAGATGTACCAGCACGATTTCTGTTATGACCCTCATCACCCATTTGCAAAGCTTCAGCAATCATAGATTTTAAGTTAATTGAACCAACAATCTCTAAAGTTTTCTTTAAAGCAGGAGCTAAAGTTTTTTCTATCCAACGAAGTCTTTCAATAACTTCTTCAGAATAAGCACCATAACGTAATACTTTACCCAAACCTTCGTTTAAAGTACAGTATGCTTTATTTCCATAACTAGTATTTTCTACAACCCATACAGGCATGGATGCAGACATGATTCCAGCCATTGGACCAACTGAATTATGATGATGGCAAGAATCAAAAGTAATATCTCCAGATTTAGCTAAAGCAATAGCTTCCTCTTCATTACTGGCAAGACCTTCATACAAGAGTGCACCAATTACTGCACCACGTACAGGTCCAGACATGGATTCCCATCCATTTTTGAATGGAGGTCCAGCGTGAAAAATAGATTTTTTGGTCATACCTGGTACTACATCCATAGCAATTTGTACATCAACCAAAGTAGGTTGTGCATTCAAGACGATTTCTATCGCCTTTTGATTGGCTTCTTTAATACTCATGACGTTACCTCCTATATTATATACGCAAATCTGCGCATTTTCTCTGTGAAATAATATAGCTTTTGAGATATAACTCCCACTTCTATAAGTGGTGGGAATTGTATTTAATCTTCAGTGGGGGTACAATCCTCCACTGAAGCCCCAATGTTCAGCTTTAGCTGGACAAGTTCACTGGATATTATTAGAGAGGTCTATGATAATGGAACAAAAGAAAATAATCAAA